>CAMASM010000005.1 GCA_945860985.1 Candidatus Finniella inopinata | reverse complement strand
TTGAGGACTTCGATTGCCAAAGCTTCGCTATTTTCACTCTTTCCTCATAAGATAAGTGGTGATATTTTTCCAAATGCAACTCCATTTTTTTGTTTGTATTTCAACTAACATCTTATGGTGTTGCACTTCATTTTAGAACAGGCGCAGTATTACAATCGGTAGTTAATAAAAAGTTAAAGAGCGCAAAAATTTATTGCGAAGTTATTTACTATAAAATGGAATACAATTATGGTTATTTTTGTAGGTGGAGCTTACTTTTAGTCTGTGGTTTTGCATGGGCACTTTGCCCAATTTGCCATTAAATTATTTCGGCTTGCGAAAATTATTATGTCATCGAATATGTTAGAACCAATGCGTTGTAAATTTTTGGTTGTGAAAATATTTGCTCTGGCAGCGTTTTCTTTTTTATGTGGGTCATCACTATTTACTGGTTGAACAGTGCCGTTATCTAGGTAATAGCCACCGCTATTTCCATGGGAAATAATTGCTACAGCAGCAAAGTCTGGTTCTGTAATGCAAGATTCTCCATTATTACGGTTGACGGTAAATTTTTCAGTTGCACTGGTTTTGCAAAAAATTGTTTTAGGATCTGTTGAAATTCCAGGATCTTGTAAAAATAGAATGCTTTTGGAGGTAAGACTTGGCTGCACTACATAAGTCATCCAATGGTGTTGTCCATCTTTTGCAGCTTTTTCAGGAATCCCTAGGGTTTGGTATGGTACAAAACCTACGCTTTTGCCAGGTTGTGACTTTCCGTTTTTATCTTCTGCTGGGCAGGGCAGGCGTGAGTTAGCTAATACGTACGCGCCTAAAGCCTCCATAATTTGCTCTTGATGTGTGGCTGTGCTACGCGTTTGCTGCCAATTTTGTATCCTACTAATTAACGGCACTCCCATGTAAGCAATTACACCTAACACACTTAGGGCAATTGCTACTTCCAGTAATGCAAAGGCTCGAATACTTCTAGTCATCATTGTAATAATGTGCCATATCATTTGCAAAAAGAGAATAGCTCTAGGTATGTACTATAAAATAAATCCAACTTGCATACTTTGCATATGCGTAGCACAATTAAGGTGTTAACTTAGTTGTGAAGAATCTCTGTGTCTAACTTTTCAAGTTCTAACCCCTCGAAAAATCTGTTATCTGCTTTAATGTGCGGTAATATGTTGGAGTATTTTGATTTTTTTATTTTTGCTCATTTTACATTTTTATTGGCTCCTAAGTTTTACCCACCAATAAATCCACTATTTGATTCAATAGTCGCGGGATTTTTCTTTGCAATTGGCTTTTTAGCAAGGCCAATAGGTGGCTACTTTTTTGGGCGTCTTGCTGATTATTCCGGTAGGCGTCGAAGTCTAATGTTTTCTGTGCTTGGAATGGCTATACCAACTTTATGTATTGGTTTACTACCAACTTATATTGAGGTAGGTATAGTTGCGCCAATAGCATTAATTATTTGCCGTATTATTCAAGGGCTTTGCATGGGTGGCGAATTTACCAACGGTGGAGTTTTGTTGATTGAAAGCTATGGCTGGAAAAGAGCTGGTACTGTGGCTGGTTTTTATAACTTTTCATCTGGTATGGGGAGTTTGTTGGCTATTGCTTGTGTTGCGGTGGTTAGTAGTCCTGGTATGCCAGAATGGTCATGGCGTGTTCCATTTATCATCGCCTCATTTCTTGGGGTTGTTGCCTATTATTTACGCAGCTATGTTAGCGAAAGCCCAGTTTTTGAACGTGAAGCTCAGATTAATCAAGCAGGTGATTTGAAGCTTTTGAGCAGTAAATACCGTCGATATTTCATTAGGGCATTTTTCACAGGGGCTGTTGCTGGGGTCTTTATTTGGATTCCTTTGAGTTTTACTTCATTCTATATGACTAAAATATTATTTATACCATTGCATACAGCAGTAAAAATGACTGTATTGGCGGTTATTATGCATAGCTTGTTTACATGTATATTTGGTTGGTTAAGTGACCGCGTTGGCTGGAAAAAAATGATGCTTGCTGGTTGTGTTACTCAGATGATTCTTTTATACCCAGCATTTACTTTGTTGTACGATCAGCAATTTGTTATGTTTCAGCTACTTATGGTTATTCCAGCAGCAATGGCTTACTCTGTAGTGCATCCATTAAGTTCGTTCCAGGTTCCAGCATTGCTACGCGGACGTTTGTCTGGATTTTCGTTTTCTGCTGGAATGTGTATTTTTGCAGGTCTAACTCCAGTGATTACAGGTACGCTTACCCAGCTTATGAATGGTAGTCTGTTAGGTGTTGCCGGTTATCTTTTGGCTATTTCAGTGGTAGGTGGATTGGTGATTTATCGACTTTTCCAAGAAAAAACTACACTTGAAAAAGTTGAATTTCGTATGGTTGCTTAGCTTTATCTGCTATTTGTGCAATTCTTTGTAGCTAGCGAAGTTTGCACAAATTCAATTTGCTGATTTTTTTTCAATGATATTAAGTTTTGACCCATCTTTTTTTTATTGCTAATTTTTTCACAAAAATATCTTGTAACTATCTTGCTTTGATGCTATATAACCACATAGCAGGTATGCTAAATACTAAACAAACCTAATATAGGAAAATATAAATGAACACTACAACAAAAGTTGTTGCTAGAAAAAATCTGGTTCATACAGCACGTGATAATACGGATGATAATTATAGCCAAAATATAATATTATCTACTTCACTAAAATCACATTCTAATCATGCCCATGCAAATGTGCCAACATCCACAAAAATTCTTACCGAACATATCAACAAACATGTTTGGTTTGTATTAGCAGCAGTAGCTGCCTAAAACCTTTCCAAAATAAACATTTTTAAGAATTCAGATGCCTTAAAACTAAGGTAGATGAACCATCTCTTTTTGTCATGCTTGCGTATGCTGGTGTTCAAAAATAGAGAAATTAGTAACTACAATATTAATTTAACATTTAACCAATAAAGGACAATACAAAATGAAGAAAATATTACTTTTAACAACGTGCCTATTAGGTGGATTGGTGGCTGCTGATGCTCCAGATAATGATCAAACTGGTGATCGCTCTACGGAAATTGTGGTGCCTTATCAACCAACAGCTACTGGTATAGAAATTTCCACTCCTGCGGCAACAGCCTATTTACCATACGCTTCAATGGAATATACAGATGATAATCTTCAAGTATTTGCTACACCTGCGGCATCTACCTATTTACCATACAGTTCAATGGCTGCTGAAGGTGCCACGTATGATGATTTTGCAGTATTTGCTCCCAAACCTGGTATATTTCCAGAGTTTACACCTTCGATGTTTGAGCATTTACAAGACATGTTAAAGAACAGTAGTAGTCTGAGTAAGAGAGTGCGTGATGGAGAATCCGTGCCCATTTATCTCCAATCTCTAATGACGGCTGATGGGGAATTACTACCATTTAAACAGGTGCATCCGGAGGCAACACTTGTTTTTAAAGTATATGTAAGTCAAGCAACATCTTTACTAAATCCAATTGTGAATTTAGTGGCTGAATATCACGCAGATGCTGCTTATTATAGATACGCAAAACGTTTGAGAAGAGAAGGTAATAACTTCTAGCAGAATCAATGGGCTTGAAGTAATTATCGGAAACCAGAAAGAAATTTAACAAATAAAGGAGAATACAAAATGAAGAAACTATTACTTTTAACCACATGTCTATTAAGCGGATTAATGGCTGCTGATACAAGCGCTTTAGATGCTGCCATTAGTAGAGAAAATTCAAAGGGTGCTTGTTACGCGCTTGTTAATGAGTTTAATGAGAATGCGGTACGAATGACTAAGGTATCTGGCGATAGACAAGGTCATACTAGAATTGCATTTGATTGCCAATATAACGAGTTGGACACAGAACAAGATCGCCAACGTAAACTTGTACTTAATGCTTTTTACACAGGGCGAAATCCTAAGCATATGGAAGCAAGAGGTGAAAAGATTTGTAGGTTGACAGTGGAGCTCAGTAAGCTTGAAGATGAAAATAGCAAGCTACTAGATGCAATAAGGGCGCATCCAGGTTTTTTTCACATAACGGTTAGAGGAGCTTTATTCGAAGCTTTAACTCATGCGCTTTCATTTGATTCGTTAGATAAAAAGAAGAACCTAATCTAGGAACCATAGGGTGCTCATATTTTTTAAACAAAAATTTAACACACAAAGGAGAATACAAAATGAAAAGAATATTACTTCTAACAACTTGTTTATTAAGCGGATTAATGGCTGCTTCTTCGGATTCGGATGATGCTTTACCTTCCGCTTTTGCATCATCAGTGTCACTAATAAGTAGACCACTAGCAGCAGCACCTCTTAGTGATTTTACCGTACCAGGAGGGTGGGGCGATAAAGATATAAGTGATTGGCAAAAGCAAAGTCCTGGTTTTGTGGGCTTGAGAACGCTATCTTTTAAGTTATTCGATAGTTCGGAACCGTATAATTTTCTAGAGACTTTCAATAATGGCCCGAGGAGTGCCAAAGGAGTTGCTAGTTTTGCGCAATGTACTGAACTAGAAAGTTTAGGTTTTGGGAATTTTTTTAACGTTACTGCTTATGATGGGGCTGTTAAAAATGTAATTACTCAGTTTTCAAATCTGCAAAGTTTGCACTTAGGGACTTTTGATATACCTGGCTACTCTAAGGAGGAAGAGAAAGATAGAAGGGATCTCCAAGCAACCGTGGGGGGATTTTTCAAAGCTTTGCCTAAATTAAGAAGTGTAAGTTTTGTATTAGCGTCTAGCGTAGGGCAATATACATCAGAATTAATTGGAAAATGGCCTGAACCAGCATTTAGTGGCTACAAATTTGAGGATGTTGGTGGGTACACCAAGATTACCCTTTCTCGGTAATAAGCTAATCTTACTCAAAACATTAGTATGCTTCCCCTCTAAGGAGGGGGTTTGCATTACTGGTTTTTGTCGCAGTGTACAGCGTATCTAAAATATTCCATATTAATACAAGATCCTTATCCTGAAAAAAATATGCGCTTGCGTTGTCTTGTTTTATTAATTTTATGTTTATCTGGCCTAGTAGCCAATACAGTTAAGGTGGAGCTATTGGCTCCTGAAAATCATTCAAAACAAAAAATTCCATTTGTTTTAGTTTTTGAATTGCCTGAGCATGCTCACATCTACGGTCCTGATGATGTTGACTCACCCACAATTTTGAACTGGAAACTTCCTAAGGGTGTGGAAATAGAGTTTTTAAAATGGCCGCCATTACAAAGTTTAACTTTACAAGGACATACATATAAAGGTTACGAGGGGAAAATTTATGTATGTGGTTCTATAGCTATTGAAAATGGTGCATTGAAAAAAATTTCAAGCCAGGATATTCAGGTTGAGGTAAGTTATATAGTTTGTGAGAAACTTTGTAACCCAGAAAAAACCGTTCAATCTATAAAATTTGTAGACCTTGCCGCTTGGAATGATCTTCCGAAACCTTGTAAGTCATTAAATTTTTTCACCTTTAACACGTTATTGATGTTTGTTTTTGCATTAATTGGTGGGGCTTTGCTTAATTTAATGCCATGCGTTTTGCCAATTTTGTCATTAAAGGTTATGACAATTACCCAACATGCCCATTCTAAAAAATTAAAAACAAGTGCCTTATTTTTTACGGCTGGTACGTTGCTAAGTTTTTGGGTATTGGCTGGATTGTTATTAGTATTTCGTGCTGCCGGGCATCAGGTAGGGTGGGGGTTTCAATTGCAATCACCAACTGTAGTTACAGCGCTTATATTTATATTTTATGGGTTTGCTCTTAATTTATTTGGTGTGTTTGAAATAGGTACATCATTTACGAAATTGGGAAGTAGGGCTAGTGATTTAATGTCACCTATTGGTAGTTTTTTTCATGGGGTTTTGGCATGCATTGTAGCTACCCCATGTTCTGCACCTTTTATGGGAGCCTCTGTTGGTTTTGCTTTAACTCAAGGTTCACTGCACGGTTTTGTAATTTTTACAGGATTAGCGTTAGGGCTCTCTGGTCTGTATTTATTGGTGTGTCTAAATCCCAAGGTTGCTAAATTTTTACCAAAGCCTGGAGTTTGGATGAATACTTTTAAGATCATTCTAGGATTTGGCATGGCAGCATCGGTTGTTTGGCTAATGCATGTGTTGGCTGAACAAATAGCCGTTTCTGCATTTTTAAATGTTTTAATTGGCTTGTTGATTATTAGTATTTCTGGGTGGTTTTACGGAACATTTTCTACAATGAATCGCCCTGTTTTTGTGAGAATTTTTGGCGCATTCATTTCTGTGGGGTTAGTTGTTGGTGCTTATATATATGCAACGACTCCAATTGAAATTGCTGAGAGTGAAAGATGGCAGCCATACAGCGCCAAGCTTGTAGAAGATTTGCGAAAAACATCACCTGTGCTAATTGATTTTACCGCTAAATGGTGTATTACATGTCAAGTTAACAAGAGCTTGGTTTTAAATACTAAAAAGGCGCATAAGCTTTTTGAATCTAAAAATGTGCAGTTAGTTAAGGCTGATTGGACTAATTATGATTCAGCTATTACCAAGGCTTTAGAGCAATACGGTCGTAGCAGTGTTCCTTTGTATGTTTTGTTGCGCCCTAATGGTACCCATAAAGTTTTGCCAGAATTACTTAGCTTTAGTATTCTTAAAGAAGCATTAGCAGATTTGGAATAAAATCTTAATAAGGTACTAGGTAGCCGTATAAACAATGAGTGATCCTTTAAATCAACATAAACCGAGTTTACATAATCACCCTTACCATTTGGTAGACCCAAGCCCATGGCCCTTAGCTTCATCAATGGCAATACTTGTGCTTGCAGTGGGAGCGGTTCTATTGATGCATCATATTGATTATTGGGTGTTCATTTTAGGATTAATATTAATTACCGGTTGTTTCATTGGTTGGTGGAGAGATGTTTTAAAAGAGGCTAATACCAAAGGGGTTCATACCAAGTCCGTGCAAAATGGTTTAAAAATTGGCATGGTCCTATTTATTGCCTCTGAAGTTATGTTGTTTGCGGCTTTTTTTGGCGGTTACTTTTATGTTTCTATGAATCTTCCTGGATTTGAGAATTTCCAATGGCCTCCGAAAGGAATTGTTCCGCTTGATCCTATGCATTTGCCTTACTTAAATACGCTTATTCTATTATTATCTGGTACTACCCTTACCTGGGCACACCATGAATTACTGATAGGGCAGTTTTCAAAGGTTACGAAAGCTTTACTCTTAACGGTGATATTGGGGCTGATATTCTCGTTTGTGCAAATTTTTGAATACATACATGCTTCCTTTGCTTTTAAAGATGGTATTTACCCATCTAATTTTTATATGGCTACAGGGTTTCATGGGGCGCATGTTCTAGTTGGTACGATATTTTTATTTATTTGCATGCTGCGTAATATGAAGCGTGAATTTAAAGTTGATCATCATGTTGGGTTTGAAGCTGCAGCTTGGTATTGGCATTTTGTGGATGTAGTTTGGCTATTTTTATTTGTCGCAATATATTGGGGAGGTTACAAAGCCTAAATATTTAATAAAAATCAATTAAAGAAAATTTAAAACTTTATATCCATGTGATTTTTCAATATAAGTGATAAAAATGTTGCATCTATGTGGCTTTTTCCTAATAAAGCTTAATAAAAACTCTTGACCGTCAAGCAAAACCGTCATTATCATAAACATGTAATTAATTAAAACCAACGTAGGAGTGGGTTCCGTGAATAAAAGTGATCTAATAAGCAGCGTTGCAAAAGCATCTGGTTTAACTAAAGCAGACGCAGAGCGCGCGATTGATGCAACATTTCAATCGATAACAAAGTCTTTAAAAAAAGGTGACGATGTTCGTTTGATTGGTTTTGGAACGTTTGCTACAGCTCAACGTAAAGCAACAGAAGGACGTAATCCTCGCACTGGCGAGAAGATTAAGATTCCTGCTAAACGTCTGCCTAAGTTCCGTCCTGGCAAACAGCTTAAAGAAGCAGTTGAAAAATAAATTGCTTTTTGCTATAAAAAGGCACTGGGTACGTCCAGTGCTTTTTTTAAAGCGGGTGATTAGCTCAGCGGTAGAGCGTCTCGTTTACACCGAGAGGGTCGGAGGTTCAATCCCTTCATCACCCACCATTTTCTTGATTATTTTCTTACTTGCATTTTCAGGTTGTGGTCGTAAGGGAGATTTAACTCCAGATTCGCTTGAAACAGGTCAAAAAGATTCGTATCCTAAGCAGTATCCCATATATAAAGAGCAAGTTGTAAGGTGAAATTTTTACGAGTCTTAGCTGTTTTAGTACTTTGTTTTAGTTTAAATGCTAAATTTAAGCAGGGTAGCATTATTGTGGATGCTCGAGCAGAAGCGTTAGTTACTAAAATTTTAGAACGACTATGCAAAGCAAATAATCGTAAATCAACTCCTAAAATCTATTTTATAGTTGATGATAGTATCAACGCTTTTGCAACCGATGAGGGTTCAATTTACATTCACACAGGCTTAGTTATGAAGCTTGAAGATGTTGGTCAACTTGTTGCCGTATTGGCGCACGAGCTTGGTCACATCATCGGTGGTCATATCCATCGTTTTCGTGGAGAAAGTATGGGAATATCTGCTGCATCTATAATAGGTACTTTACTTGGTGGTGCTGCAGCCCTTGCTGGTGGGGGTGGTGACGCTTTAGTCGCTGGTATTTTGCTTGGCCAAGGGGCTGCTCAAGGTCAATTTGCTAGTTTTACCCGTACCCATGAAAAAGAGGCTGATGCATCTGCTTATCGTACGCTGCAAGCTGCTGGCTTAAGTGCTAGTGGTGCCATTCGAGTTTTTAAGTACTTCAAAAAAATTATGGCATTTAGTGAACCGCCATATTTAAAAACTCACCCTTCTGATGATGATCGTATAAAAGCATTTGAAAATTATATAAAACAAACACCAGACACTGGCTTTATGCCAGAAGAATGGGTTACTGAATTTGAAAATATAAAAGCTATTTTTATTGCTAACCTTCATCAGGCTAAAGACGCAGATAAGCGATATGGTGAAAAACAGTCGCCAGATGCCATGCTTGCTCAAGCGATAATACTATCTAGAAGAGGTCAGCATAAAGAGGCATTTGCAAGGCTAGATGCGCTGCTTGCTAAAGACCCAAACAATCCTTACCTTTATGAAATGTACGGACAATTTTTATTGGAATCTGGCAGGGCTAACTCCAAGAAATCTGTAGAAAAGCTTAAAAAAGCTGTTGAGCTGGCTCCAAATGCTTTATCAATTCGTTTGCTTTACGCTCAAGCGCTTTATAACAGTGGTACTGATAGCAATGTGGAATTGGCGCTTGCTGAATTAAACAGAATTACTGAAGAGGACAAGAGGAATGCCATGGCCTGGCTGCTTAAAGTAGGTATATATAGCAAATTAAAACAGCATGCTGAAGCTGATTTAGCGCAGGCGGAATATGCCAACATTACAGGTGATAAGAAATTGGCAACAAGTAGGGCGAAACGTGCTTCCAAAAGTAGTAATGACAGAGTTAAGAAAAAAGTAAAACTGTTAGAGGATGCAATAAAGGAAGATGCTTAGTCGCCTTTAGCACTACTTTATTTTCACCATACAGTGTTGCTTTTTACCTAAAGAAATCTTTAAACCTTTTAGTTGCAATTCTTCTAAATCAATTTCTTGGCGCGTGTCAGTTACCTGGACATCACTAACCTTTAATCCACCACCGCTAGCAAGACGTTTTGCTTCACCTTTGCTGGCACATAATTTGGCTGCTACCAGTAGTGTTTCGAGGTTTGGCATATCAATAAGATTCCTTTCCACAAATTTGGTTGGCAAATCTTCATCATTCCCCTTACCAAAAGCAGCTTCTATTTGTTGGTGGATCTCTTTCAGAACTTCTTTTCCTCGACACATAGCAGTAGCAGCATCAGCCAGGGCAATTTTTGCTTGGTTGATTTCTGAGCTTTGCATCTTGGAAAACTTGCTGATTTCTTCATCATTAAAATCGGTAAAGATTTTCATATAACGAATTACGCCTGCATCATCTGTATTCCTCCAGAACTGCCAGTATTCAAAATGGTTCAGTTTATCAGCGTTTAGCCATATAGCGCCTTTTGCGCTCTTACCCATTTTTGCGCCACTAGAGGTGGTAATTAATGGGCCAGTAAGACCAAATACAGATTTGTTAAGAACTTTGCGGGTTAATTCAACTCCGTTAACAATATTTCCCCATTGATCAGACCCGCCTAATTGCAGTATGCAGTTGTGCTTTTTAAATAATTCCATAAAATCGTATGCTTGCAGTAGCATGTAGTTGAATTCTAAAAATGATAAGTTCTGTTCGCGGTCAAGGCGAGATTTTACGCTTTCAAAACTTAGCATGCGATTTATTGAAAAATGCCTGCCAAAATCCCTTAAAAAATTTATGTAATTAATATTGAGTAGCCAATCTGCGTTATTTACTAAAATTGCATCTGTTGGGTCATCACCAAATTTTAAGAACTTTGCAAAGCTATTTTTGATACCAGCAATATTTTTATTAATTGTTTCTGTATCATTGAATTGTCTCATTTCATCTTTGCCAGATGGGTCACCTACTTGAGCGGTGGCACCACCTATCAGGACAATTGGTTTGTGTCCATGTTGTTGTAATAAGCGCAAAATCATAATTTGACTAAGGTTACCAACGTGTAAGCTATCTGCGGTTGGGTCAAAACCAATGTATGCAGCTATGGGTTCCTTTTTTTGAAATAGCTCATCTAATGCTTCAAGGTCTGTTGCTTGAAATAGTAAACCTTTGTTCTGTAGGTCTTGCAAAAATGAGCTTTTCATACGTCTAGTGGATTTTTTATGTTTGCACAATTGTAGCAGGGCCTCCTGAGCTTGCCAACGTTAGTTTGGTACCACCTCTGCGCGATAATCTGACTTGGGGCTACTCAACAACTCTTAATCAAACACCTGATGGACTGTTTTCCACGGCAATACTTTAGCTTGCGAACGATCTTGCTGCATTTCGCCACCATAAATCAGATATTTATTACTATCTGGAGAAAGACTATTCCAATAATTAAGCCCTTCAAAAAATGATTTTGTTAAGGTTGCTGATGATTTAACTTCGATCGCATCAAGGCGCGATCCTTTATCAATAATGAAGTCAATTTCCCTGCCATGATGATCTCTCCAGAAATAAATATTAGATTCCATTCCTTGATTAAAGCGGTGCTTAATCAGTTCGGAGGCTACGTAATTTTCAAAAATTGGACCCCTAACGAAATGCCTGCTTAAAATTTCCGATGATTCTATACCTAATAAATAAGCAGCTAATCCAGTGTCGTAAAAATATAGTTTTGGTTGTTTTGTTAGACGTTTATTAAAATTTTGATGGTGTGGCCTAAGTAAAAAAAGTACATAGCTTGCTTCCAAAATGGAAACCCAAGATTTAACGGTGACATGATTAATGCCACATTCTGAACCAATTGCTGAAGCATTAAAAAGTTGTCCTATTCTGCCAGCGCAAAGTTGCAAAAATAAATGAAACTTTGACAAGTCTTTTACGTTAATGATACTTCTTACATCTTTTTCTACATAAGTATTAACATAGGATCTGTAATATATAGCCGGATCTATATCACGATCATGCACTGCTGGATAAAAGCCTTTAAAAAATAAATGATACGGATCTTCTTCGTTCCAATTAAGTTCATTAGTTGTGCAAGGAAGCAACTGTAGGACAGCAGTGCGCCCTGCCAATGTTTGGGAAATTTTTTCTGATAATAAAATATTTTGTGATCCAGTTAAAATAAATTCTCCCATTACCTGATTTTGGTCCACTCTTGTTTGAATATAAGAAAAAAGATCTGGCACATGTTGCGCTTCATCAATAATTGCACCATATGGAAAATTTTTTAAAAATGATCTTGGGTCGTCTTTAGCAAAAAAACGATGGTCTACATCCTCTAGGTTAACATAAGGTTTGTCGGGGAAAAGTAATTTTACTAATGTTGTCTTTCCAGATTGTCTAGGGCCCGTAAGGGTAACGACTGGAAATTTTTTTGCCGCATAAGCAAGGCGTTCTTTTAATAGGCGATTAAACATCATATTCACCTGTACAATTTGATAATATAAATATCATTTTGTACAGTATACATGATTTCATACATCTCAATACAGCTTTGTTTTAGCAAGACTTTCTGAAATAAGTGACTCATTCTAAAGATGCATAATTGTAAAATATACACCATTGTATTAATTAAAATTACTTAAATTAATAATATATTAATGTTAATCACATATAATTTAATTGTTAACTTTGTTTTTTTTATAGGAATATATAATGTCAAAAAAATTACTAATCGTACTGTCATTAGCGATATCTTTGCAGTTGAAATGTGCTTCACCTACTTCTGAAGGTCTTACGGATGAATTACTGGGGGTTCCTAAGCCAGGAAGGACTATAGGTTCAGTGCTAGAAGGTACTGCTGGAGACTCAGATTTATCTGCATCAAGGTGGCAGCACAGAAGGGGGTTGGGTCTTGAAGATTCAGATCCTGAAATTGTTGAGCATATGCAAAAATTAATTGATGAAAGGTGTCGTAGAGATAGTGAGGGTGAGTATAGAAGTCTTTCATGGTCACGCTATTTATTTGGGTTTATCAAAAAAGCATATAGTTCTTGTTTTGGTAAAAATGAAGAATCTCCCTTCAGGCGTGTAATAAGAGTTGAAGTACAAAGTGACGAGCTTGGTGTGGGTAGTGGGTTAACTGGTACAAGCCCTACATCAAGTTCCGTATCGCTTGTGACTAATGATATTTTAAATGGAATAACGTTTGGCCCTGAAATGGTTTACGATCAAAAGGACATTAATGCATGTACAGCACATGTCATGGCATTTATCGTGAGGCTTTGGTCATTGCGCAATAGCTCTTTAGCTGAGAGAACTAATTTTACTGATTCAAATCTTGCGTTGTTAAACCCTTCCAGAATATACCACTATATTAATTCTGTTAAGTTAATAGCTTTGAAACTAGGTATAGACGGAAAAGATGCTGTAACAGCAGAACAAGCAATATTCGCACTTGATAAGTATGGAACATGCCCTGAAAAAATTACTACAATAGATGCCAATGTTTCTAATGTAAAGCAACAGGTTAAGGTGGGGATGATTTACCCTGAAGATGCAGATTTTAGCTCAATTACTCTAACTCAGCCTCAATTAGAGGATTATCGCTTTGCTCTTGATACAAGTAGTACAGGTTTAAGCACTGGTGCTGTAAATCCATATGCTTTGATTGCGCAAAAAATTAGATATAATTGGCTCGGAAAAACTGATGTTCTGAGATATGGGGCGGCTTTATCAAGTGGTTACCCTATCTTTTTTGGCGCAAGGCTTTATTCAGCTTTTATGAATAATGCTTATTTTTATAATACAGGTGAATCTCCAAAACCATTTTTTGTACCCATGCCAACTGAGAAAATTAGTGGAGCTAGTCAAACATACATAGGTGGTCATGCTATGACGATTGTAGGTTATGGTAATTATAACCCTGCTTTGCCTAGTAAAAATTACTTTAGGGTTCTTAATTCTTGGGGGCCAAATTGGGCAGATGGTGGTTTTTGTTATTTTCCAGAAGAATACATTGTAGGAAAAACTATTGTAAATAATAGCAATAGAACTGTTACAACTACTGCTATTATAGGAACATCAACATCAACATTAGAAAATACAGTTGCTGCATATTCCATTTATTTTGTGAAATAGTTTTTCTTAATCATTTAAAAAAAGCGGCTGGCGATAAGCTAGTCGTTTTTAAATTTAATGTGAATGGACACGCTAAATTTATTAATTTTTGTCAAATTAATAATATATTAACAAGTATTATTCATTCTTCAATTATCAAACTTTATTTTTGGGATGAATGTATTATGTCTAAAAAATTATTAATTATGTTGTTATTAGTAACAACCTTGCAATTAAATTATGCTTCGAATCCTGATGCGTTAGCAGATGAAATGTTAGGTGTTCTTAAGCCAGAAAGACCTACTGCTGTAATTGTAGAAGGTTCTGAACAGCAGATTAAAACTCTAGGGCTACCAAAGAGATGCAGGGAGGATTGCTGCCATAAGGGATTAGGTCTTGATGAGTCAGATCCTGACATTGTTGAGCACATGAAAAAATTAATTGGAGAAAGATACCGTCGTGATTATGAAATTGAGCATAGGAATATTTCATGGGCACGTTATTTCTTTCGCATTTTTAAAAGGGGGTATTTTTATTTTTTTGATAATAGAGAAAATTCGCCTGCTAATAATCAAGCTGTAGTAATCAATACTGAAGATGATGAGCTTTCTGCTGCATCACCTATCCGCAGGGGTTCAACAAAAGTTAGTAGTTCCCTTGGCACTTCAAAAATCGATATCTTAGCAAAAATGACATTTGATTCTAGTATGGTTTATGACCAAGGCGATATTAACTCATGTACAGCTAATGCCATGGGATTTATTATTAGATACTGGTCAGTGCTTAATAGCCCTAGTCTAGCTAATACAGCCAATGGTTTAGCCAATAGAACCAATTTTACTGCTTCAAATCCTGACCTTCTAAATCCTTCGCGACTTTATCACTACTGTAATTCTAGGATGATTGTTGGTAAAATAGGTACAAATCAAGGTGTAAGTGCTGAACATGCTATATTATCCATTGATAAGTATGGTACATGCCCTGAAAATGTAATGACAATAGAAACTACTATAAAAACTTTAATTAAAGCAGTAACTCAGTCAGTTAAAGTGGGTCTTGGATATCCTGTAAAGACAAATCCATCGGCTGAAGATGATTGCTCTCTTACACTATCTGATCCTACTGAGCCCGAAGCGGTGGTAAAAACTAATCTTACTCTAGATCAGGTTGTAGCTGTTAAACCGACATTGGAAACCTATCGTTTAGCTTTTGACGCAAATTGTAGTGGTTTAAGCAGTGGAGTTCCAAATCCTTATGCTTTTGTTTCGCAAAAAATTAGATACGATTATCTGGGGAATGATGTTGCTAAATTTAAAACTGCGTTAGAGAGTGGTTATCCTATTTTTTGGGGGGCTAAAGTTTATTCAGCTTTTATGAATGATGCATATTATTATGACCCGTCTAAAGAAAAGCCAAAGCCTCTTTTTGTGCCAATGCCAACTGAGCCATTTAATGGGAGTCAAACATCTGAAGGGGGCCACGCTATGGTAATTGTAGGGTGGGGTAATTATAATCCTGCTGTGTCTGGCAAAAATTACTTTAAAGTTCTAAATTCATGGGGACCAAAGTGGTCGGATCGTGGTTTTTGTTATTTTCCAGAAGAATATATTACTGGACAAACTATCGTAAACAATAGTGATGGAACTGTTACGGCTACGGCTATTACAGGGACAACTTCAACATCAACAAACACAGTTTCTGCCTATGCAGTTTACTTTAAATAGATTTTTAGCTCTTTCTATTTCAATAAAGAAAGCGATCGGTTTTTTGCCGGTCGCTAATTATCATAAAATAACACTAGATCAACTAATACATCATGGCGAACTTTAGAGATTTGTTGCAACAACTGCCAACTAAATGCCAAGCTAATTGTAAAGCAGGGATTGGCGTTTAAATACCTATCATAGTAACCTTTGCCGCGTCCAAGTCTTACTCCTTCCTTAGTAAAGGCTAGACCTGGAACAATTATTAGATCAGGATTCACTATTTCTGCTTTGTGACTGGGTTCGCATATGCCATAGGGTGGGGAAGGAATCAATTCGTTTAAGTTTGTTACCTTATGAAACGTCAGAGTGCTGCCATTAACTCTTGGGTAGGCTGCAGTGGCATTTTGAATGGGGAAAATACTATTTAGATTTATTTCGTTTGGTAACGGTGAAAACAGTCCTACGCAATGGGGTTTTCTGTGTAGTAGCTCTTTGTTAAGTTCTTTTAATAGATAATTTTGTTGTTCAATAAACTGCTTTTGGTCAATTACACGATTTTGCATCATGCTACGCAGTTCTGATTTATCCATGGTCAATCCTTAAATTTATACTGCCAATTTGTGGCTCTGAATGAATTAGCGTTTGCATTTGCTTGAACTTTTTGCTACCTTTTACAAAATTGTTATTAAGCAAAATCATTATGGCAAAGAAAACATCAACTTTAAATATTAAGCTTTTAAGTACCGCAGATACTGGGTTTTTTTATGTAACAAAGAAAAATCCTCGCAAAAAACCTGAAAAGCTTGAGCTTCGTAAGTATGATCCGGTAGTCCGTAAACACGTGGTTTTTAAAGAAGCAAAAATTAAATAAGCATTTTTATGCAGATTTTTTTTTGTAGGCTTGGGCTGGTAAAATTTGTTTTTGCCAGCCTTATTTTTTTTGGAAATATTTATTCCAACTCTGATCCTAAGTTGTTGGCCAAGTTGCAGCCATATGTGGTTAGCATTAAGTCTCGCAGCATTGTGGCAGCTTATGGAGATGTCTCGCCCTCTGCTGGAACTGGCTTTATTGTAGACTTAGAAAATGGTTACATTTTTTCTAATGCACATGTTGCTGCATCCCATAAGGTGATTGCTCAGTATTTTGCTACTTTATCAACTGGTAAAGAAATTTCTTTAAAACTTATTTATAGTGACCCTGCCGCCGATATTGCTATTTTTCAAGGAGACTTAAAGGCTGTTGTTGATGTAAAACATGATCTGAAATTTAGTCGTGCGCCAGTGAAAGTAGGCACAAATGTCTTGATCATTGGTAAAAATGAAAATAGACATTTCTCAACTCAAACAGGGGTTGTAGCTAATCCAAATGAAATTGAGGGGGCTATGCCTCAGCACGCCATGCGTATTAGCCTTAATATGCAAGGTGGTGGCAGTGGTTCCATGGTTTATGATATTACCATGGGCAAAGTCATTGGTATTATTTTTGCTTCTAATATGGCTACAAGTGCTTTTGCAATTCCGATTGCTTATGGTTTAGATATTTTAGATGCACTTAAGAAGGGGATAGAGCCAAAGCGTTTTGCAACAGGGGCGATTCTTGGGTACTGCTCAATTGATGATTTAGTTAAGTACTATGGATTTTCAGAAGATGCCGCAAGGGATTATGTAAAAAAATATCCTCAGTCCTTTCACCGTGCTTTAAAAGTTATTACTATTCTTCCAGATTCCCCAGCTGAAGGAGTACTTGAAGTTGGTGATTGTGTGCTTGAGATTAATGGCCAAGAACTAGGTCCTGATTTATATAAGTTTGACAAAATTATTAATGAGTTAGGCCTTGAAAATAAGAAGGTAGAACTTAAGGTAATTAGGTACGGTAAAGAGCTAAAGTTAGAAATTTCCCTTTATAACATGAATGATCGCCAAGTAAAGCGCATGATTGTGTTTGGAGGGGCTACTTTTTTTGAAGCTGACGACGTAATGATTAGAAGGTCTGGATTAGGTGGGAAGCACCGGGTGTTGATTACAAACGCAAGATTAGGTAGTGGATTTATTGAAAAGTTGCCGATGTTCCCTGGGTCAAATCATGCGCTTGTTTGTGTTGAAAAACTGGGTAACTACGATATCTTTACCCTTGATGACGTGGCGCAAGCTATTCCAGAATTGATAAAAACCGGACATTTCACCATTGCCTTTCGTAACTATGGTATCAAAATTGGTTATGACGAGAAGATAATTTTTAACCAAGGTCGATTGCTTGAAGAAATTACAATTTTTGAACAAGATGGTTGTGCCGAAGAATTCCTTTTTGATAAACAAACTCACCAGTGGGGTGTTACACATTTGGGGTTACAAGTTTCATCACAATAGTCTTCGTTTACAAAGAAAATCTTTCGCCTAAATAAACACGCCTTACATCTGGATGATTAATAATGTGTTCAGAGTCTCCTTCAGTAAGTACTTTGCCTTCAGCAATAATATAGGCTCTGTCTACAACATCAAGAGTTTCTCTTACATTGTGGTCGGTAATCAAAATGCCAATGTTACGGTTTTTAAGGCGTTTGATAATGTCTTTAACGTCCTGTACGGCGATTGGGTCAATGCCAGCTAGAGGTTCATCTAGAAATAAAAAATCTGGGTTAATTGCGAGTGATCTGGCAATTTCAACGCGGCGTCTTTCACCACCAGAAAGGGTAACTGATGGAGCTTCTCTAAGGTGAGTAATGCCAAATTCGTCAAGTAACTGCTCCAAACGTTCTTGTTGTCGGTCTGGGTCAGATTCTACACGTTCAAGTGCTGCCAGGATATTTTCTTCTACGTTCAGGCCGCGAAAAATTGAAGAATCTTGGGGTAGATAGCTAATACCCATTCGTGCACGTTTATACATTGGAGCATCTGTTATGTCTAAATCATCAACAAAAATTTTGCCAGAATCTGAAAGAATTAACCCTGTAATAATGGAAAAACAAGTGGTTTTACCGGCACCATTGGGGCCTAGTAAACCAACCGCTTCGCCTGTGCTAATTGTAAGGTCGACGCCTTTCAATACCATGCGTTTATGAAATGTTTTGGTTAGCTTTTGAGCTTTTAGGGTTCTTATGGTAGCCTTCTCTTTCTATTTAGTCGGGGGCGCTGGGTGAATTATCCCAGTTACTTGATTTTTTCCAGTTGTATGCATTGTAAAAACTTGTGTAGATGTGTCAAGGGTTGCTTTGTTTCCGTGCATTTTATCGTTATTTTTTGTGAGTATAACATCTGGTCCAGTGCATACTGTACTTTGTTTATCAAAATCATGCGTACATGTTTGTGCGTATAAATGAGATGTCTCATAAGTGATTTCGACATTGTCTTCAGCGGTGACATTGGTTAGATTACCTGAATCATCAAATTGTGCGTGTAAGATAGTGGAAGTTAAGGTAACAGGTAGACTATTTATTATGTAAACAAGCTTAACATTACCCTTTGCGGTAGCGGATTTATTAGATGGATCATATTGCATATTATCCGCTGTAATTTGGATATTATCCAAAAGAGCTTTTGGCATTTCTTCCGTGGCTCCTATACCTATTAGCATCATTAATATAAATAATTTTTTCACAATTTTAACAAAATAATCCTTCGGCTCTAGTTTACCTGGAAGCTGATAGTTTTCAACCTAATAATATTTGAAAACAGTAGTCCAAGTATTATTGTCAACCAATTATTAACAATTAAGTGTTACTTTATATATTAGGTGGTAAGACTGACCAGAAATAGTCTGGTCCGAAACCAAAGGCGATAGCCTTGTTTTTGGAAAGTTTTCCAAAAGCTGTTTTGTTATAATACTGGCCTACCGATATCGTAGGCTGAGTATATAACAACTTTGATTAAAGACGAAATCTTTAAGTAAAGAATGCACTGTTTTAGCCATATCATGGCAAAATTCAGGGCAACGGCATGGTTTTGTTGTGGTGTGCGGTGGGGTGGGAACCGCAATTTTTTGGCCAGGTGGGCCCCCAAGCCCAGAGAAATAAACTAATCAAAAAATATATTTTTAAGAGTAATGTATATTACGATTTTCCATAGTTAATACGTACAGTGTGGTTGATAATCGTGCCACTTATTAATTTTAAGTTATATTTTGTAATAATTATATTTTAAAAATTGTTCAAAATTAACTATTTATTAACCTTTTTTATGCATTATAAAGTATGTAAATATTTTTTGTGGAGATTATATGAACTTACAATTAAAATTCATAGTTTTAGCATTTTCTGCATTTACTTTAGTAAGTGCGACTTCTAGTTCTGCCCCTGTTGGAGGTATTGATCCTGAGGTTGCTGAAGCTGCAAGTCAGGTTCTACAAGATAGAAAAACTGCAAAAGTAGATGATGAAAATATGTTAAAGCTCAAGAAGGAATTGGTGGATGTGGCTGATAAGGCTTACGAAGTGGGATTAGGTGGTTTTGTAAGGGAATTTAGCCGTGGTTGTGGTTACGTATTCAGTAAGGACAATATGGATATGGTTGGTTCCTTCTTAACTAGGGTTCGTAAAGAAGTTCCAGTTAAGATGCTAGTGGCTAGCGGAGTTCTTGTTGCTGACTCGATGCTTACAGGTTTTGTTTTTGACAAACCATCTCAAGCAATGGTTGTTAGTGGTCTTGTTTGCTATGCATGGATGAATCTGCCAGATGTTAGTTATTATACAAATTCCCTAACAACAAAAGTTGGTAATCTTTTAACGAATAGTATCAGAGCAGGTTTCTCAGGTATTTTTGGCAGTACTAAGAGTTAGTTTTTGTTGTAAGATCGAAGTGCAATTCTTGATAAGTCTGTTTTTTTAACAAACAGCTTTTGGAGTTTTGCACTTTTCTTTATTCATCTAATAAAAATGCAATTGGTATGGAAAAATCTGTGCTTTTTGTACAAGTGGCAAATTTCCATGTTTTGAAAACTTTTAGTAAGCCAGTTTCAAACCATGCTAAATCTCCACGTACTACTGCAATAATTACCTGCTCAACATTTCCGCCTGCATTTACTTTTAGAGTTACTGAAAACTCACCTTCTTGGCCATTAGCTTTTGCATGCTCTGGATAATTAGGGTAGGGGCCATAAATTACGGATGGTGATATATTATTGTTTTCAGTATTTTTTGTATTTGCAGTTTCTTCTATTTTCTTGATTTTATCAACATTTGCAATATTCTTTTTTACACTTCTTGTACTTTCTATGGTTTTTATATTTTTATTTATTTGTAAAGGTATTAATGCTATCTCGAATTTTTGCAACTTTCTTGGGCTTGTGGGACAAATACTGTCTTTTAACAAAAATGTCATAAAGCCATGCAAGCAAATAGATGCTAAAAACAAATACGGCATTTTTACCATGTTACACTTATTCCTGAACTAATTTGAAAACCTGGATTGCGGTAGCCAACGGGGTTTTCAATTGATCTAGCTAAAGCATTTTCAATAGACAGCATCCATGTTGTTCGTGCATTTAGTTGATATTGAATATCTCCATAAACGACAGAAAATCCCCCACGTTTTATAGGCTGAGCATTTTCAAAATTTGGCTTTCCACTTTCAAAATCAGATTGAATTTGTTCGCCTGTATACCGTAATCCTAAGCTGGTACTAAGGTCATCTTTTTTGTAAAAAATTTTCGCATTACCACTGGTTCTGGGAATATTAAGTAACCTTTTGCGTGGTTTTAGTTCTACTGATTCTGTGTACAGATATGAAAATTCTGCACCCCAAGCTCCAACTTGATTTTTCCACCCCAACTCAACGCCTTGTTGCTGAGAGCTATTAATGTTAAATGGGGTTTCTCCTTTAAAAATCATCTGTTGTTTATATTCGGTTTTAAATAAAAGCACTTTAAATGTTCCCAATTTGGTTTTTTGAGAGACTCCAAAATTACCCCCCATAGCTGTTTCTTTTTTCAAAGCACTATTGCTATTAAGCATAGATAAATCAGGCAAGCGAAAGCCTGTACCAAAGTGAAATGAATATTCAGTATCTTGATAACTTAGTAATAAGCTAGAACTAAAGGCAGTGGCTGTTTTAAAATTATTGTATTTGTGCAGTCGTGCCCAGTTTTTAAAAATTATATTATTTTTGTTTAGATGAATTCCTTGAGCAAATGCATATTCACTGCTTTTTTTAGAGATTGGTTTGTATCTATAGACTGCGTCATGGTGTTCAATTACCGGTTCAAAAGTTAGAGTATCCTTTTTAATACTTACACCTAACTTGGCCTTAGTATTATCAAATGAACCGGTTCTGTTATTATTTTGATATGGTGAAAAATCTTGCATGTGAATTTTGCTATTTAAAATCTTTAAATAGGGTTGAACTATTTCAGATCTGCTTGCCATTTCCAAGTTATAAATTTGTAGTGTTTTTTTTGCTCTGGAATCATGGGGGGGTGTATAAAATATATCGCTTGCAGTCGAGCTTAGTTTAACAAGTCCTATTTGCAGAGCAGATTTTACATGGTGGTTTTCAAATCCAAACTTGTTTAAAAAGTATTGTTTAGAAGTTTGCTGCCTTAAATTAGTTGGGTATTTTGTTTGATACCTTGTGGGTATAGAATTTTTGCCAATAAACCTATCAGATTCAATGTGCTGTTGTATGGAAAATCCATTAACATTTTGCTGCCACCATAAATGTGTTCCTTGGCTATAATTCCCTGCATTTATTTTAATACCCCCATTTTGCTTCAAGGGCATAGTGAAGGGCACAACATTCACAATTCCACCGATTGCCCCGTTACCGTACTGCGCACAATGAATGCCTTTGATGACCTCAACTTTACCGGTGGATAATGGTATAAGTGCAGCATCAGCTTCTGCTTCACTAAGGCTAAGCCCATTCCACATAATTTTAGTATACTTTGAAGCAGCGCCTTGAATACTAATGGTTGTAAGTTGCCCAGTGTTTCCAGCCGTTGTTGTAGTAACACCTGGAATATTTTTTAATTGTTGTTCTTCAAAACCTGGAGTAGTTGCACGTTCTATTGTTTGCGATTCAATAAATTGCCAAGTTTGTATGGGTTTTTCTTTTTTAGCTTTAACTACAATTGGGGCTAACTGAGTACTTGAAGCGCTTAAAGGAAATATATATAAAATAGTCAAAATGGCTCGCATTTGGCATCCATAGGTTAACGGTAAGTGCATCACCCATGGGATATCCTTTTGCTCTTACTCCCCGAGATACAAAAAAGTGACACTCTTTTTGCCGGTCTCCTGGCTTGTTGTTCACTACGACATTTTACCTTCCCAGATTAAATCCAGTGGTATTTTAAAATGCGTTCCCAACTTACAGTTGCGGGGGCAGCTTCGGATTTTAACCGAATTCCCGAGCACAAAAAGTAATTGATTTTAGACATAAAAAAAGTGACCGTCAAACGGTCACTTCGAATAAATTATAATGAATAATATTAAAAACTAATCATCATCTCCCAGAGCAGCAAGCTCTTCTGCAAGTCTTCTCTGTTCTGCTAATAATTTCTCTCTTGCTGCACGTTTTGCAGCAGCAGCATCTAAAACTGGAACAACCATTTGGGCCGCAGCATTTGGAAGGCTTACAACATGACTACCGTGTCTATCTACTATGCTATCTCCATCTTTAATAACCATAGCGGACGTTTTAAATAACCCTGGTCGGTCAACGGGAATCCAATTCACGCTTACTGTAAGCCCTTCTCTCTGTAATGACAAAGCGGATCTTGGTCTAGAAATATCTGCAATATCTTTTACTAAATCTTGGCAAAATGCTTCTGTTGAATCACTATAGGATGAGAATCCAGACATAGCTGCT
Organism: Candidatus Finniella inopinata; assembly: GCA_945860985.1. Taxonomy (GTDB): domain Bacteria; phylum Pseudomonadota; class Alphaproteobacteria; order Paracaedibacterales; family CAITNM01; genus CAITNM01. The sequence continues at coordinate 14,175 of CAMASM010000005.1, read as the reverse complement.
GCCATATCTTTAAAAAATTTTTCGCTTTCCTTAGATCCTAGTCCAACTCTAAATAATCTGGGCAAAGCAAACCTTCCTTTTATTTGTGCAGCTTTCAAAGCTTCAAATGCAAAATCTAAACTTTCGTTGCTTTCATGGCGACCATCTGTAAAAGCGACAACCGTTTTGGATTGCTCATCTTCTTTCAAAGGAATGCTTCTAACAATATGTCCTAAGTTAGTGCTTCCACTAGTTATAAGGTCACGAAATACTGGTACTGGTTGGTTTTTCTCTAAGTCATATCCAGCTTCTAATTTTTTTGCGTCATTAAAACTAAAAATCCTAACTCTGATTTTTGGAAAACTAGAACTAAGTTGTTGCAGTAATTTAGGCATAGTTCTATTTATAATTGCAATTTCGTCACTCATGCTATAACTAGTATCAAGCACGAATTCCACAGTTGGGTAAGAACTTCCTGCTTCATTACCAAGAGATACAAATTGAACATTAAATTTATCTACAGAAATTTGCTTTAAGGAGACGTTTCCGCTTCCAGCTGCAACTAAAGTTTTAAGTACTGTTTGTATTGGTATAAAACAATCAGCATCTTCCGCTTGGACATCGTCTTCATCATACTTACCTTCATTTGATCTGATTGCGATTTTACCTAAGTAAAGAAATTGAGTTAATAATCCATAACGAATTGCTAAGGATGCTCCTTCAGCCGAATCAACTCTTGCAATAAATTGTTCTTTAAAATTATCAGCAACCCATTTAAAAAAGATGCTATTCTTCATAAGAGCTTTAACATATAAATCTGCAACTGATCCATTAAAATCATCTCCGGCAGGAATCATGAGCTGTTCCCCTGCAATGTCTTTTGTGCCTTGTAGATTGAAAAGCAGTACGGATGTAGGATCAATGCCTAAAATTCCAAAGCATTCTTCCCAAGATCCCAGTGGCTTAGCCACTGATCTTATTGCTGCAGCTCCATGGTTAACAGGTAAAAATTCTCTGCGAATTTGATCAAAGTCTCTTAATTTTGCTATAGCTGCTGCAAGCTTAGTTTGTTCTTCGCTAAACCTTAAATTTTGGCCATCAATTGTAACTTTCACTCCAAGCCATTGGGATAATGATCTTGCTAGTACGCACTCATCTGGTGCAACAGGCACATGCGCTACAGAAGCAGCCGAACAAATAATATTTATAAATAGGAAAAGCGCAATAAACTTGATCATAAAAATCTTTCTAAGGAACAAACATCTTAGAAAGCTAGCATCTATTTATTACAACAACAATAGCAAAAATGATATTATTTGTCGTGAATTTTATCAATTAATGCGTCAATTTTTGCGGCTTTGTCAAAATGATCATCTAAATAAAAGCGTAATTCCGGCGTTACCCTTGTTTTTAGTTGCTTTGCAACAGCTGTACGCAAGTACCACGCATTAGCTTTCATGTACTCTACAGCTGTTTCTTTTCCTATACCACCTAATGGCATTACACCAATTTGGGCATGGCGCAGATCAGGCGACACAGTTAAGTGTGTTATTGTAATTGGTGCTTCTGGTTTAATTAAATTATCTTCTTCGTCACGTTCAATAGGCAAACTATCTTTTTGAATAACTTGGCATAGCAAAAAACGTAACTCCTCAGCCACTCGTTCTTGACGGTGACTTGGTGCTTTTGTGGGAACGAAAAGTTTTAACATAGTATCTCCTTCATCTTATTAAGATGGGAATCTTTTTATAATTTCCAAGACCACCCCTTGAAAAAAATAAACCACAAAAATCAACGCCATTGGTGATAGGTCCCACCCACTAATTGGTGGGATAATTCTCCTAATTGGCCCCAATACTGGCTCTGTAATGCTTTGTAAAAAGTTATGCACGGTATAAACTGCAGTGTTATATTTATTAATTACGTTAAATGATTCTAGTAAATTTAAAATCACATAAACAATTAGCAAAAATTTATATAAACCTAACAAGTCATAAATAACGTTCAGTAATGGTCCTAAAATTATCATTGTAAAAACCTGATCTTTTTTTTGCAGTTTAGCTTAGTTTGCTGGTGAAGAAAACGTAAGAATTTTAAAGCGCTCGTGGGTTCGTATTGAATGAGACATAAATTATTTCTCAATCAGCTTATTTAGGGGGCTTGCGAGATTCTGACATCATTGCTACGTTATATTATTAAATATCAATAATAAATTAACTAATATAATTAATAATCAAAATTGACGCTGCTTATGTTTATTTTTTTAAAAATTAATATCTAATCCTTTTTGTAAAGGAGTATATTTATGAAAAAATTAATTATTTTAACCGTCTTAATCACAGCTTTTGGCACTTGTCTGATAAATGCTTCTGTATTGGAAGATATTTTACATGAATCTACTGAATCTACTGAATCTACAGCGGTTGGTAGTGCTGCTGTTCCTTATTCATGTTTTTTAGCGCTAGATGTGTTTGAACACTATTGCAAAGGCAATGATACAGTGCAAGCCGAAGAAGATTTAGAATACTTCTCATATAACGCCATATCACATCTGAGAAATTTAAGAGTTTGTGTAAAATTAACATGGTGTGTTCCTAATTCATCTAGCGGTATATTAGTGAGGAATAATACCAAAGGTAACTATGATTCTAAGAAAGATGCTCTTCAAAGTTTGCTTGAAACGGGATTGTGTCCAGTATGGTTAAGAGTAGGGGAAAAGATTACAGTTCCCCGAACGGTTAATAGTTTTCTTAATTCTTTGCCAAAAAGAAGAAAATGGAGTGCATTTTTAAGCCCTTTCGTAAAAAATTAAGATGAAAAATTATAAGAATTAGCGTGGTTAGATAACACAACTACCACTTAACCAGTGCAGAAGCCCAGGTTAGTCCTCCGCCCATGGCCTCTAAAACTACCCTTTGATTTTTTTGAATGCGATTATCACTAACTGCTTCCCAAAGCGCTAAAGGGATAGTTGCGGCAGAGGTATTAGAGTGGCGATCAACCGTTACCACCATTTTTTCCATAGGAATTTTAAAATGTACGCTAATGCCCTCAATAATACGCAGGTTTGCTTGGTGTGGTACGAACCAATCTATATCATCAATAGTCATGTTGTTTTCTTTTAAAACAGTTTCAACTGCCTCGCCAATAAGCTTAACGGCATATTTAAAAATCTCACGACCTTGCATACTAACATGCCCTGGTTGCGTTGCATTTGCATTGGCTGTATCTACATACAATAGGTCATACTGGCATCCGTTAGAAAACAGATGGGTAGACTGAATACCACGATTATAGTCTTCATGAGAACTATCAACTGCTTCAAGTACCAAGGCACCGGCGCCATCACCGAATAAAACGGCGGTCGCTCGGTCATTCCAATCGATAATTTTTGACATGGCATCAGCACCAATTACTAATGCGCGTTTAGCCATACCGGTCTTAAGGTATTGATCTGCCACTGAAAGGGCGTAAATAAAACCGGAGCAAACAGCATTTACGTCGAAAGCAAAAGCCTTGTGGGCGCCAATTTTTGCTTGTACACGCGCAGCTGTTGCTGGAAATGGGTGGTCTGGGGTGACTGTTGCAACTACAATTAAATCAATATCGCTTGCATCAATTTTAGCATTAGCCAAAGCAATTTTGGCAGCTTCGCTTGCTAAATCAGAAGTGTTCTGACTGCCTTCAATCACGTAACGCTGCTTCATGCCGGTGCGTTCGACAATCCAAGCATCGGTTGTTGATAAGCTTTTTTCTAAATCGGAATTTTTAATGCATTTAGATGGTAAATAGCCACCTACACCACGAACAACGCTTCTAAACAATTGCATTATTGAATACCTTCAAGCCCAGCTTGAAGATCTAGTATTACGTTGCGCTGTACTAGCTCATCGGCAACTTTAATGGCGGTTGCAAAGCCAACACCATCGGTCCCACCGTGGCTTTTAATTACAATTTTACGCAAACCCAAAAACATAGCGCCGTTGTAAAGTCTTGGATCCACAAAACGCTTGAAAGAGGCAAGAGATGGCTGAGCAATTAGCGCACCAAGTTTACTTAATACATTCTCACTTAAGCTTTTCTTTAATTGCCTTGCAAATAATCTAACAGTGCCTTCAATTGCTTTTAAAACGATATTTCCAGTAAACCCGTCGGTAACAACGACATCAACTGTTGCTTTAGTAATGTCATCACCCTCAACAAATCCATAGAAATTAACTAATGGATGGTCGCGTAAAAAATTGGCTGCTGCTTGAACAACTTGATTGCCCTTAAGGTCTTCGCTACCTACGTTAAGAATGCCTACGCTTGGTTCAGCAATGTTCATTAGCGTACGCATATAAACAGAACCCATTACAGCAAACTGCACGAGGTTTTCAGCGCTACATTCAATATTTGCACCAAGGTCTAGCACTAATGTACAACCCTTATCACTTGGGATAAGCGCTGGTATAGCAGGACGGTCAATGCCTTCAAAAGTTTTTAAAATGATTTTTGACAGAGCCATAAAGGCACCAGTATTACCAGCAGAGACAACCGCCTCAGCCATTCCGTTGTTTACCGCATCAATAGCCATTGCCATACTAGTTTTGCGCCCCATGCGAACAGCAGCGGCTGGCTTTGTTTCTCCGGTAACTACTTCTTCTGCATTATGAATGGTAACATGTTTAGCTAAAGATGGAATCAAAAAAGGTTTAACTAAATTTTCCTGGCCAAACACTAAAAAATTAGCCTTTGTATCTGGGTGAGTTTTAATAAACTCAGCAATACCATCAAAAACTACCTGTGGGGCGCCATCGCCTCCCATGGCATCAATGGCGATGCTATATCCCATCTATACTATTCTTCAGTATTAGTTAAAGAGTTACGCATTTTCAATACTTGGCGCCCCTTATAATGGCCGCATGACGGGCAAACATGATGAGAAAGCTTTGCTGCGCCACAGTTGGGGCATTCTTGCACATTTACAGGTGTCAAAGCATCATGTGAGCGTCGCATATTGCGCCTGGATGGGGATGTCTTTTTCTTAGGAACAGCCATTTTTTAAAGCTCCTTGCAGCTTGCAAATTTTTATACACTTATTGCCAATATATAGCGAATAATCATATTATTCGCAAGAGTTACTTAACAAATAAAAACGCAAAGGATCAGAATATGGAAAACATACTGCAGGGATTTATAGATTTACCTACATGGAATTTAACCGATTTATACAATGGATCTGCAGACCCTAAGATTAATCAAGATCTTGATATCTTAAAAAAACAGGCTGCTGAATTTGTAACAGTATACGTAAATATTTTTAAGAATGAATTTACAAGCGAGCAGTTACTAAGCGCTATTAAATTTTATGAAAACATCAACGAAGGTATTGGTAAATTAATGACATTTGCTGGTTTACAGTATTACGGTGATTTGAATAACCCTGATTTTTCTAGCCTTTATCAAAATTTGCAGGAAAAAGTTTCTATATTATCTGCGGATCTTGTGTTTTTTAATATTGATTTGGCAAAGCTAAGTGACGAATCAATAAATAATGCCTTAAAGTCTGCTCCTGAACTTTTACACTATAGCCATTGGCTTTCAGTGTTGCGCAAATACCAACCACACCAGTTAAGTGAAGAGCTTGAAAAATATGCCATAGAAAAATCTTTAACCGGACGTAATGCTTGGGTAAGGCTATATGATGAAACCTTAGCTTCTTTGAAATTGTCTTACGACGGCGAGTCATTACCTTTAGAAGCAGTTGTTCACAAAATGGGTGATAAAAGTGCAGATGTGCGCAAAAAAGCAGCTCTTACTTTGAATGAAGGCTTAGCAACCCAAATGCCATTATTCACAACAATTACTAATGTCTTAGCTAAGGATAAGGAGATTGATGATAAATGGAGACATTTTGCCACATCTGATAGTAGCCGCCATTTGGATAACCAAATCGAACCAGAAGTAGTGCAAGCATTAGCTACGTGTGTACGCGGAAATTACGCGTCATTATCCCATCGATATTACACAATAAAAGCTAAGATGTTAGGACTTGATCGTTTGGAATATTGGGATAGGAATGCGCCATTACCATTTGATGATGATGCCGATATTTCCTGGCCGGTAGCACGCAAAATTGTTCTTGATGCTTATGCTAGTTTTTCGCCAACTATATCTGAAATTGCCAGCGAATTTTTTGACAAAAATTGGATTGATGCACCAACCAGAGTTGGTAAGACCTCAGGTGCGTTTTCTCACCCTGCTGTGCCAAGTGTGCATCCATACATACTATTAAACTATCAAGGACGCCGTAGGGATGTGATGACCCTAGCCCACGAGCTTGGTCATGGAGTTCACCAAATGTTGTCGCGTGGTCAAGGGTATTTGTTGGCAGATACACCATTAACTTTGGCTGAAACTGCATCTGTGTTTGGGGAGATGCTGACTTTCCAACATTTGCTTGCCACATGCGAAACTAAAGAACAGCGTAAATCTTTATTGGCCGGTAAAATTGACGACATGCTTAACACCGTAATACGCCAGATTGCATTTTACTATTTCGAACAACAGGTGCACCAGGCACGTCGCCATGGTGAGCTAACAGCGGACGATTTGGCTAGTATCTGGAAACGCACCCAAGAAGAAGCATTGGGTAATGCTGTGCATATTGATTCGGCTACCCATTCATTTTGGGCCTACATTAGCCATTTTATCCATAGCCCATTTTACGTTTATGCTTACGCATTTGGTGATTGTCTGGTTAATTCTTTGTATGCATTTTATCAAGAAAATAATGATGGCTTTGCCGATAAATATATCGACCTGCTTAAAGCTGGTGGTAGTAAGGGGTACAATGACCTATTGCAACCGTTTGGGCTTGATTTGAAAAAACCAACATTTTGGCAAGGCGGATTACAGATGATTGCAAGTTTGATTGATGAGCTTGAGGCTTTGTCTTAGTTAGGAAGATTATTTTGTTAAGGTGTTTTTAAAAAAGTAGTCTAGATTGAGGCTAGTTGAATATATAAAGTAATTATTTTTTACAAGGAGAATTATGAAATTTCTTATTATTTGTGCAGCACTTTTGGGATCATTTCTTGCAGCCTCTGTTACTGACGAACTAAGAAGGCTTGAAGATGCCTATAGAACTCCTGGTGACTTAACATTATTACCTGATGGGGTTACTCTATTACCTATCAACTATGAAGAATTGGCAGCTGAGGCTGTAGAAAATTTTCCTACTTTTGAGGGAATCGTGGTTAAGCCAGGTGTTAAATCTGATAACCAAGAGTTTTTGCTTGTTGCTGCTGCACACACGATCGTTCGTAGTATGCTAATGAATGTTCAAGATGAAAAAGAAACTCTCTTAAAAAAACAGAAAGCAAAAACTATAGGGCCAATAGATTTGCATTTACAAGCAAAACAATTTGACATGATGGAAATTCTGTTGCGTAAACTAAACGAAGACATTTATGGGTTGTACGGAACAATACAACCATAAGCTGGCCGTATAAGGCTAAGACTTTCTATTGAAAGCCTTAGCCTTTTTTAATTGGGGTAACTTTAAGATCGTTCTTACCTAAATCCACCTGAATTTCATAGTCAGCGCCTACATTGGTACGATGATCTCCAGGGCTTGTATAGCGCGCAAACATTAGGGCAATGAAGCCAGTACTGTGAGTTGGAACAATGGGTAGAGAATTTGATGAACCTGGCACAATATCTATAGAAAATACATCCATATCAATTCCAGCATCTGCTTTTAATTTGTCGGCTTTTTTAAAATAATCAAAAGCTGTTAATTTTCCAAGATCAGTAGCTAGAGCCTCTTTGTAAGCAATTACTATATGAATTTTAACGGGTGATGAATTATTAGCATTATCTGCTGCCTTAAAATTTATTTTTTCAAGCCACACCTTAGATTGTTGAATTCCTACCGCTGATTTTACAGCATCGCAGCCACATAGCAGCAATGAGCAAGTTAAAACTGTTAAAACTAAAGATTTTCTGATTTTGATTAACATATCCTGCCTTTGTTTTTTGTTAACTTTTATCTAGTACAACTTAGTTATTAGATCATGTGTTTTGAAAAATCAAAAGGATTTTAGATGGCTATCAATGAGTTTGAGTTTGTCCAATTGCCGGCGATTGCCGAAATATATGATTTTGCTTATGAAAGCTTACAGAGATTACCAGAATCATTTCGTGCTCACTTAAAAAATTTTGTGATTGATGTTAAAAATTTTGCAGAAAAGGAAGTTTTAGAAGAGTTACTTATGAAAGATCGTTATGATCTTTTAGGGCTGTATCGTGGGGTGCCGCTGCCACTAAAAAAGAAAACAAAGCATAAGAAGCTAGATGTTATATATCTATACCGCTGCCCGCTTATTCGTCATGCAGCCGAAAACCATGAAGATGTCAAATCACTAGTTCATCATGTATTGATTAATGAAATTGCCCATCACTTCGGCTGTACAGCGCATGAAATGTCGTGGATGCAGCAATATTCCAAATTCTCTAATAATGACTAACTTTTTTTTTAATAGGATCATGTATTGTTAGGGCTTCAATGCCAGGCAGAGATTTTCCTTCAAGCCATTCTAAAAAGGCACCACCTGCAGTTGATATATGAGAGAATTCTGGCTTAAATTCGTTTGTTTTTGACATTGAAATTGCTGCTAGTGTGTCACCACCTCCGATAACACTTCTAATACATCCTGCTTTAGTAAGTCCTGAAATTTCTTTGATAATCTCTATTGTTCCATCAGCAAATGGCGATACCTCATACACACCGACTGGGCCATTCAATAATATAGTTCCACACTTTTTTAAAGTATTCTTTAGCTGTTCTAGTGTTTTTGGGCCAATATCATATATTGCTTGATCAAGTGCAATTTTATCAATATCTACTACCTGGGTTGTTGTGTTCGGTGTAAGTTGTTTGGCTACTACTGCATCTGTTGGTAGAATTAATTTACAGCGGCTGCTTTTTGCTTTTTGCAAAATTGTTTCAGCAACGCCGATACGATCATTTTCTACCAGTGAACTGCCAACTTTGTATCCCATAGCGCACAACAGGGTATTGGCGATTCCTCCACCCAAGAATAAATAATCAAGTTTGTTTAAAAGGCTCAATAATAAGTCAATTTTAGTAGATACTTTGCTACCTGCAACAATTCCCATCACTGGACGCTTAGGGTTTTCTAAGAATTCCTCCAGGGCCATAATTTCTGCCTTAAAGCTCAGCCCTGCAAAAGATGGTAAATAATTGGTAATGCCAACTATAGAACTGTGAGAACGGTGACTACAGGAAAAAGCATCATTTACAAAAATATCTCCCAGGCTGGCCAATGTTTGGGAGAAATCAATATCGTTGTTTTTTTCGCCACTATAAAAACGTATGTTCTCTGCCATAACAACTGATCCATTGGGTGTTGAATCAAGTAATTCCTTGAGTTCTGGACCAACTGGCTTGTTTGAGAAAATTACATCTTTTCCTAATAAAGACTGAAGAGCATCTGCAACCGGTAATAGGCTATCTTCTGCGTTAAATTCTGCGGGTGATTTTGACTTTGGTCTGCCTAGATGCGAAAAAATTACAACGTATCTTGGATTTGTTGCTAATATTTTTCTTAAAGTTGGAATAACTCTCTCAATACGAGTAACGTCGGTAATCTTGTCATCGTGCATGGGCGTATTTAAATCTAGACGAAGTATAACTTGTCTATCCATGAAATTTACGTTGTCTATAACTGCAATCATCATGAAAAATTAAAAAAGTATTCAAAGTCATTATTCAACAAAAATAGATTTTTTGCCAGAGTCTTTGTGTGGTTTTTTGAATTTACTTAAGAGGAAATTTCTAATTTGCGTTGACAATGTTGCATAAACCTTTTGACAAAAGTTTGTTTTCGTGGCATTTCAAGCTTTAGGATAAAAATTTTTAGGGATATGAATGGCTGAATTGTCTTGGGGTGTGAAGCGTACTTGTAATGGTTGTGGTGCGCGATTTTATGATTTAAAGAAGTCTCCAGCTACTTGTCCAAAGTGTGGTGTTACATTTGAGCTTTTGACAACATCGCGAGGTAAGCGGGGTCGTTCTGCTGCAAAAGAAGTAGTATTACCGTTGGATGATTTAGATTTGGTACTAGGAGATGATGCTGCGGTTGTTGATGATCCAACACTATTAGAAGAAGATGATGATTCCGGATTTGGTGATCTTCCGGCTGATTTGGAAGGCGACGTTCACTAAGCTAGTTTTATGCCAGTGGTTGACGATTACCACTGGCGTAATAGTATTTTATAAAAAACTTCTTATAAAGCGTAAAGCGCTTAGAAATTTACCAAAAGCGTTACGTAATATTCCACGATTAGATTCTTGAATATTTGGTTGGTTTTCGTCTTCAGGTGGTACTGTAAACTCATTGCCCAATGTATATTTTTCAACTTTAATGGCATTTTGCTTTGAGATGAAAAGTCTACTGGCAGGTAGTTATTTGCTAATTTACTCTCATTATCAAGTAATCCTAAGTCTTTTAAAATTAAGGCAGTTAATTCACTACAAAATGTTGACTTTAAATCTTGATTAAAATTAATGCCAAAAATTTAGTAGATTAACTCTAATTGTGATTTTTTATATGGCATCTTTGCGTATTTTTTTACTAAAATTTCTAAGGTTTCGTGATCTGGATATTTTGAATCATAAATAAATGGTCTAAGTGCAAAAGCCGCAGTTGCTTCTTTTTGTTTCCTAAAGTTTTCCCAAGTTATTAAGCTTACATCTGTCTTGGTTGATTGAATATCAAGACAATACCAATTTTTTTTATTAATTTTTCTGAATTTCTGTTCTAAATTTTCAGTACTACTGTCTGGTGATAATATCTCTGCAGGGCTGCAAAAAACTATCGCTACATGAGACCAATTACTGGTACTTAATAATTCAATTAAATTTGAGATATTGGCTGTTCCTTCAGATAAGGCGAGGTAACCGAGGGTCAATTCGCAATCTTTGGGAAATTCAACTGAAGGGACCGTTTTTCTTTGATCTAATATTTCTTGTAGGGGGATTTCAGAGATTGTTGTAGCAATAAGTTGCATGCTTAAGCTAGCGTTACTAGAAGAAAAAATTGTTTTTTGAACAAATTAGACATGATAACCTCCGCGGTTGTTAATATAAATAACGCAACGCAAGTGAAAATTAATAAGGTGATATAATATTATTATAAAAATGATTAATAAATAGTTAATATCTTGCTAATTTTTGTATTAATTTATGAGTATTAGCATTGATATATACCAGCAGTTTATTTTTAAAAGCTGCTGGTATGCGGAATGACTTATTGTACGCAACTACAACAGCATACTTTTTGGAGAACGCAACGCAATGCCTTTGTAAAAGACTCAAAAGCTTTACGATTTTCTCCTGCAGTGCCAGGTCTTGCAGGCATTTCACAGCCAAGTCTTGCACTAATCAAATGCAGAGCATTTGGGCGTTCTTTAGAGAAATCTGCAGGCACAAAGTTATTGGTAAATCTAAAATCAGGAGAGCTGGCATCTATTGTTAGCAATCCTAGATCCTGTAATGTTAGTGCCGTTAATTCACTACAGAATAATGATTGGCGGTTTTCTTCCGTATTTGCACGAAAAGCAGCACCGACTAATTCTGTTATAAATTTTTCATATGGAACACCAAGATATTGGTTAATTACCTTTAATTGCTCGTAAGTTGGTAAATCACTTAAATATGCGAAAGGTCTAAGCACAACTGCAGCTGCTTCTTTTTCAATTTCTTCAAACGTATTCCACGGAATTAAATGCACGTCATTTCCAGCTTGATCAAGATTTGCCTCTAAACAAAGCCATTTCGACTTATCTGTTTTGTTAAGCTCTTCAGCTGTAAATTTTATATCATTAGGTTCGCAAAAAATCATTGCTATATGGGACCATTTGCTTACTGTGCCTAATTCTATTATGTCTGATACAGTAGCAGTTCCCTCGCACAGGACTAAGTATCCAAGAGTTAGACTCGGGTTATTAGGAAATTCTTTAAACGAGGCTGCCTTAATTGTTGCGTTAATTTTTGAATCTTTTGTTCCACCCAGAATGTCTTCAAGAATTGTAGTTGAGGCAGTTAATTCTGCTGTAAAAAATGATAAAATGGTAAGTGTAAGTATTTTACTATATAATTTAAACATAAAATCTTCCTCTATTATATTAATAATATTGTTTATAATGTTATTAATATAATAAACAGATTAATAAATGCTTAAATTCGTTATAGTGAGGTTTTTATATTTGCATCTTTTATGTAAAGCGTTTTTCTTTTAGTTTTATATAGACACTTGCTGAAACATTTCTTTACATATTGTGCCGCGCTCAAAAAGTCATGAAATATTTTTCTGCCTCTACTTAGTTTAGATTCTTGAATAACTATATCTTCACCTAGTAGCGTTTCAACTAACTCTAAAGAGTCATGACGTTCCATAGAAAAATCGGAGCTAACATAATTATTCGATTGTCGAGTTTTTGATAGCAGGTCTAAATCCTGTAAAACATGGGCTGTTAATTCACAACAAAAAAATGATTCTAAATCTTGTGCAGTATTGCAGCGAAGTGGAGCATAAATAAGTTCTTTAGTATTTTTTTTAAAGGGCTTTCCAATGTGCTGATTAATTACTTTATGAAGTCTATCATTTGTTGGCATAAAGCCTTCTTGGTAATTAAATGGCCTAAGAGCAACAGCTGAGGCACCTTTTTCATATTCAATAAATGTGGACCAGGGAACTAAGTGCACGTCACAATTCTTACCTAAATCTCCAACATCTAGACAAAGCCAGTTTGTTTTGTCTATGGACATTATGTCTCTAGTGGAATCGGGCAGTAAAATATCCTCAGGAGGGCACAAAATTATTGCTGTGTGTGACCATTTGCTTAGAGTACGTAGTTCTATGAGATTTGAAATAGCAGCTGTTCCAGAGACCATAGCTACGTACCCAATAGTAAAGTTATTGCTTGGTAGTTCCTTTAGTGCAGTTTCAGCAAGTGCAAGAGCACTAGGATCATCTGAAGAATTAGAAAAAATGTCTTGAAGTGATAGAGCCTTTAGGTTAGCTGCAAATGCTAGTAACAACCAAAAAATAAACTGTTTTCTAAAAATAATTATCATAAAAATACCTATTTTTATACAAAAATACCATATATAGTATATATTATGCTAGTTTTTATTAAAAAATAGTTAATTTAGGTATTTTTATTACACTTAATGTGTTTTTTATACAAATAAACACTCAAAATTTACGAATTAAAACTTAATTTTTGTGAAATAAAACGCGTAAATCCTGCAAAATAGCTTATGATTGTATCAAAAAAACCTTCTTCTATGTACTGTACTGGAATTTCATTACCTAGTTTAGCACCAATTAGTTTTAATGAATTTGGACGTTCCAATGAAAAATCAGCTGGAACGTAATTATCTGCCAGTTTTACATTTGATAGCAAACCTAAGTCTTGCAGCACAAGAGCAGTTAATTCGCTACAAAATAAAGATCTTAAATCTTCTGAAGTATTTGCCCTAAAGGCTGATAACACTAGCTCAGATGTGATGGTTTCATAAGGTCGATTAAGGTATTTATTTACTACAGCTTTAAGAAATTCTGAATTAGCCATTTTTCCAGATTCATATTGAAAGGAACGGACTACCACTGAAGAGCTATTTTGAGAAGATATGAAATCTTTCCAAGCGATAACATGCACATCATTACCTTGGGTAATATTGGATTCAAAGCAATACCAGCTTTGTTGATTGGCTGCACTTGGGTTTTGTGTAATATCACTAGGGTTGCATAACACCATTGCTACATGTGACCATCTGCTCACTGTACCTAGCTCAATAATATTGTTTATTAGCTTTTGGCCATCAACTAAAACTATGTAGCCAAGGGCAAGATTATCAGTAATCTGCATGAAAATACAAAAAACAAGTAACTACGCTAATTTTAGCTGTATTTTATTTGAAATTAAAAGGGGGGTAACATGTAGTGATTTTATTTTTAGCTAAATAACTTGGTCTGCGCCTGTTCTAAAATGAAGTGCAACACCATAAGATGTTAGTTGAAATACAAACAAAAAAATGGAGTTGCATTTGGAAAAATATCACCACTTATCTTATGAGGAAAGAGTGAAAATAGCGAAGCTTTGGCAATCGAAGTCCTCAAT
>CAMASM010000004.1 GCA_945860985.1 Candidatus Finniella inopinata | reverse complement strand
TGATTGAGGACTTCGATTGCCAAAGCTTCGCTATTTTCACTCTTTCCTCATAAGATAAGTGGTGATATTTTTCCAAATGCAACTCCATTTTTTTGTTTGTATTTCAACTAACATCTTATGGTGTTGCACTTCATTTTAGAACAGGCGATCTACTGGGTGAAACCTTATTTTTTAGTCATCTGAATTATCGCCAATTTTTTGGGCAAGACTTGCTTCTAAAAATGCGTCAATATCTCCATCTAGCACACCATTAGCGTTTCCTTTTTCTACGCCTGTGCGATTGTCCTTTACCAACTGGTAAGGTTGCAAAACATAAGAACGAATCTGGTGACCCCAGCCAATTTCAGTTTTAGAGCTTGCCGTAGCACTAGCTTTTGCTTCGCGCTCCCTAAGTTCAAGTTCATAAAGTCTTGCCCTTAACATATCGTAAGCCTGAGCACGGTTCCTGTGTTGCGAGCGATCACTCTGACATTGTACCGCAATGTTAGTAGGTAAATGGGTTATACGAATTGCGCTTTCGGTTTTATTTACATGTTGCCCGCCAGCACCTGATGCCCGGTAGGTATCAATTCGCAAATCTTTTTCTTCTATTTCAATATTGATATTTTCATCTATTTCAGGGTAAATCCAAACAGATGCAAAACTCGTGTGACGGCGAGCATTCGAATCGTATGGAGAAATACGCACCAAGCGATGCACTCCGCTTTCTGTCTTTAACCATCCGTAAGCTTGGTGACCATTTACCTTAATTGTAATTGATTTAAGACCAGCTTCTTCACCAGCATTTTCATCTAAAATTTCCAGCTTATAGCCTTTGCTATCAGCCCAGCGCATATACATACGCGAAAGCATCTCTGCCCAGTCTTGCGCTTCTGTACCGCCAGCACCTGCATTTATTTCAATGAATGCATTGTTAGAGTCAGCTTCACCTGAAAGCAGAGTTTCTAACTGTAGCTTTAATGACTTTTGACATAAGATGTCGAGTTCTTTTTCTGCCTCAAGTTCAGTGGTGGCATCTTGTTCAATTTCAGCTAACTCTAGTAAAGTTACAGCATCATCCAGTTCTTGGCGCAACGTGCTAAATTTTTGTAATGATACTTTTAAGTTTTCTCGTTCTTTTAAAAGTTTTTGTGCTTGTGCTGCATTATCCCATAACGTTGGTGATTCTGCCTGAAGATCAAGTTCTTTTAGTTTTTCTATAGACGCATCCCAGTCAAAGATGCCTCCTTAACAGTGTAAGTGCTTGCTCTACTTGATTGATCTTGTGTAAATTCTCTGCTTTCATGGCCTGATTATGTATAGTTAAAGTTTTTTAAAGATTGTAGCATACTAAGCATGTAAACGTCATGGTTGCGTTGGATAATTTTTATGTAACGAATTTAATTTATCCATTTAAACTTCCTGTATTTCGGTAATATATTCTAACCATTTTTTTGAAATTTTTTCCAGTAAACCATTTTGTTTACTTCTATTTAAAAGTTCAGCAAAAGGTATTTCTTCTAGTTGCCATTCTTGTTGCTTGCAACAAAAGATTAATTCATTTTTATTATTGACCAGGCATTGTCCACAAATGCCTTGCATCATACATTGCATGGGAACATTTGCATTTGCAATCATCTTTGAGGAAGGTTTTATTGATTGTTTGTATTTTTGAATATCAATATATATTGCTTGTTGCATAGGGGTTGATCCCATTACAAAAAACCAATCAATAGTTTGAAGAATTTCTAAATCTTTTAAATGTTTCAGTCCATCTAAAACATTTCCTTTATTAAATGCATCTTTACAAAACCACCATAAGTGATCTGAAGCATTTTCTATTTCGTTTATGAAAGTTCGATCGCTACTTAGGGTATAGCCTGCTATCCAAAATACTATGTTACCATGATCTTTTAAACTTTTTGCTAAATGTAAAAGGGCAAGATTAAAATGCCCACCACCAATTAATAAAACATTTTGATTTTTAGGAAGCTCAGTTGGCGTACCAGTTGGCCCCATTAGGCTAACTATTTCTTTTGGTTTTAAGTATTGGGTAATTAAGGATGTACTGCCAATTCCAACAATTACAAAGGTAATGATTCCTTCATCCTTATCAACTTTTACAGGTGTTAAAGCTAATGCTTCCATAACTAGTTTAGTATTGCGTATAACAGGAGCGTAAGACTCAAAATTTTGTAAGCGATAGAATTGTCCTGGTTGGAAGGTATTTGCGGCCAGGGGGGCTTTGATCTCTATTTTTATTAATGTTGGGGTAATTTTTTCAACTGATATAACTTCTGCTTTAAAAGAGATATCTGTTTTAGAAACAGGCGGATTGCATTTTAATTGTTGGCTAATTTCCTTGTATCCGTACTTAGCGCTTGCAATAGCTTTGACAACACTACCTGTATAGTTTGGATTTGCATCTCCAAAACACGGAAACTTACAATTTTTTTGCTCATGTGATGTGCCAACAGCCATGATAATGGTTTTGGCTTCAATGAACCCTTCTATAGTTTCATTAAAACGTTTAACCCAAAGTCCTTTGACCCAACCAAATTCATCAGCTTCAATACGTAACGGAATTGTTTGATCTTCAAAAATGATTCCTTCTTCCAAGGCTTTTTCAATTTCTTCATGGTTTAATTTATAGCTGGGTGAATTTGTGATTTCAGATCGGTAGATTAATCTAACCTCTGCTTCATCACAAGTTAGTAATTTTTCCGCAATCATGTGGTCGTGTGATGTCCAGTATTTTTTAAACTCATCTCCGTAAGCTATGGTTAATTGTGCATAGCGGTGGCGAAATTTTTTTACTTGTGTTTTGTAGTAAGCTTTTGCTTCAGTAGCTGTATCAATTGCAGTTAAGCCACCACCAATTACAATGATTGGTCCAAGTATTTGAAGGTTTGTAAGGGAGTCTTCTTTAAAAGCTCCATTTAGTTGAAGGGCCATAAGAAAATCGCTAGCGAGCCTTACTCCAGGTAATGAAACTCCCTTAATTTCAGAAATCTTTGGTGCACCAGCTCCAGTGCAAATTGCTATTGTATCAAAGCCTAGCGATTTGTAGTTTTCTTCAGTAATTTGGCTGCCATAGCGAATAGATCCCTCAAACTGTAAATTGCTACGGCGCTCTAGCAATACCCTTAATATTTTTAAAAAATTTTTGTTCCATCTGGCTGTAATTCCATATTCGCAAACTCCTCCGAAACCACTTAAAATACGCTGATCTAATTTTTCGTATAGGTAACTTGTGTCTTTAATCAAATTTTGCTGTAGCAATTCAGATGGTAATGGCTCAATTTTTGCTCCGTCAATTCCCAAGACTTTGTGACCATCGCGGCTAAGATAATGCGCTAAGCTAAACCCTGCTGGTCCAAGACCAACGATCAACACCTGGTAGCCGCTGGCATCTTTTGGTAAGGGTTGAGAAAAATCTAGAGGGTTCCACTTGGTTAGCAAACTGTAAATTTCAAAGCCGTATGGCAGGTTAAGAACAGCATTTAAAATATTTGTTTCAACACTTGGCGTGTTAACGGGGTCTTGCTTTTGAAAAATGCATGACTTTTCGCAATCGTTACAAATTCTGTGTCCAGTAGCTGCTACCATTGGATTATCAATCATTATTACAGCAAGGGCAGCCAAATTTAATTCTTCTCTTTTTAAGGCGTGCATTTGTGAAATTTTTTGGTCCAGGGGGCAACCAGTTTTTTTGATAGTGGGTAAGCCTTTACGACAACTGTCTTTACCTTGGTTGTGGCATAAAATACAGTAATGAGATTGATCGCAAGCCCTGGCATTTTTAAAACCAGAGTCGGTTAAGCCAAACCCTTCACGAGTTCTTGGCTGAGTTGTTATGTAACCGTTGCCATTTTTTTCAACATTCCTGAGCAAAAAATTAGTATCAATTTTTTGTGGTACTTTAAATAATTCAAAATTTTGTTTGTTGTAAACCGCCCATGCTGCGTATTTGGCCAAATTTTCCAAATTTGAGGTTTGGTATTCTAATGCCTCTATAGCTTCTTTTGCGAATCCTGCTTCTGATTTGAATTTGTATAATGTTTCCCAACTAGGATCGTTTTCTTGAAATTGTTTTAAAGCGTAACGCTGTATAAATTGGCGTTTTGCGTATGCGATTAAGCTGTAGGTTGATGCATTTGTATATGTTTTGTTAAGGAAGGATTCTAGTGAAAATTTTTGGCTTAAAAATAATTCTAGTAATTTAGCAAGTTGTATAAGTAATGCGTCATAAATAGAGGGTTCAAGAGAGCTTCCATTAAGGGCAGAAACATATAAATCATGTAATGCAGGGTCTTCTTCTTTTACAAACTGTAAAAAAAGTGAATTGATTTTGGCTAGGCCATCTTTCGAATATAGGTCTTCGTATTTCAATTTCATATAACAAACAAGGGGGCGCTTTTGGCACCCCCTTCAATATAAGCTAAATCAAAACTTATTTATAGTTTATCTTCAGCTGATTTCTTTTTAGCTGTAGCAGCAGTTACCTTTACAGATAGTGCTTTTACTGCAAACAACCAAGCTATACCAATTACAACAAATGTTGCAAAAGCAATTGGTGCGATAGCTACTACGTCTTTAGTAGCGAAAGCAATTAATAACCAGCTTTGAACCATAGCTCCACCTGCTTTACCTGCGCGACCGCCGATAACGTCAACTGCTGCCTTACCTTTGGTTTTTAATTCGTCATCCAAAGGAATGTATGCCATTTCTTTTGTCGGATCAAACAATGTGTATTTAATAGATTTGGATACAACAACGATTCCTAAACCAATAAACATAGCTGCAGCAACAGAATGTGTATTAAAGAATAATAAAAATGGTTCCATTAAACCTTCTGCCAAAATAAAGCAGAAGAACGCACCACCAGCAACTAGAATAACTAATGGAGTGATCATCGCTGCTGTACCCCAGCTTACTTTTCTTAAAATGTTAGATCCTATTGTTAAGCCAAATAAAATGGTGAAAATACCTGTTACTGTAGACAACATTCCCATGTAGGAATTAAATGTTGCTGGGTCTCCTGCACAGAATAACTTTAGTTGGTGTTTCCACTGTACTTCAACTAGGTTGATTGTTACGCCATAAGCCATAATCAGCAATGCGATAAGACCAAGCTCTGGTGATTTAATAATAATTTTAAAACTTTCAGCAAGTCCTGGCTTTTCTCTTTTCTTTTTCTTTGGTGCGCCTTCTTCTTCAGGATTGAAGTAAAGTTTATCGTTAAGCACATTTTGGTGCATCCAACGGTAAACGTACATAGCAAGAAAACCAAGCGCAACTACTGATGACATCAATAAATATATACTGACTTGCCATGCATTAACACCTTGTGGAACATAATCCTTAATACCTGTGGAACAAAACATTACCAATGGCCCAGAGACCATTAGGGCTGCGTTGCCAATAACAGCAAACAAACCATAAAAACGCTTTGATTCACGAAGTCTAACTACATGGTTAGCGAACTGCCAAAACATCAGGGCAATCATAGCGCTTCCCCAGATTTCTGACAAAACGTAAAATAGCGAAATTGCCCAATATGCGTAAATATCAATAAATCCACTCAAATTTGGATGAGCTGCATGTAGAGCTTTCACTGTTTCTGCAGATGGATGCAAAATGTCTAGGTTTGGATGAAGAACGAATCCATATATTGCAAAAAATATAAGAAATGGTGTGACCACCGCATAAAACACGTTTTCTCGTGATAAAACATTGGTTAGTTTTGCATACAAAATAACGAATAGAATTGCTGCTGGAGTTACGCAATAGCTCTTCAAAAATGTAATTGACCCTGCGCCGGTTGAGTTTACGACCAAAGCGTCTTTCGTATCACGAAGTACAGTATAGTTAAACAAAAGGCAAAACATAATAATGCCTAATGGAATAAATTTCTTAAGCTCGTGGCTATGAATTGGCCAGAGTCTAGCTCGTAATCCTGTAAACTCTGGCGTTTTAATGTCTGTAGTACTCATTTTCTCTTACCTTAAGTTTGTTAGAATGGCAGTATTATCGGATGTTTTCAGCTCAAATCTTTCTGATTTTAGATCTTACCAAGCGACAGTAACTCCATTTGTTCTAAATGTTTATCATTCAAAACAGTTTCTGGTTGACAAATAAAGGTACTAAAATTTTCCACCCTGGTCAATGTTCGTACAAGTTTATTACAAAAGCAGGCTTTACAATTACCTTTATTTTCAGCTAAAAACTTAACATGAGAGTTCTTTACCATTATCCATTATGTCCATTTTCACGCAAGGTGCGTATGTGTCTTGCTGAGAAAAAATTGGACTTTACCCAAGAAATGACAAATTTTTGGGAAAAAAGACCAGAATTTACCAGTTTGAATCCTCTTGGATATGTACCGGTATTGGTTGATTTAAACGGGTCAATATTGTCAGATAGTTCGGCTATTATCGAATATCTAGAAGAGGCGTACCCAGATCGTAAATTGTATCCTGATGATTTATTGGTGAGAGCAGAATCGCGCCGTTTAATGTTTTGGTTTGATAGCAAATTTGCCCAGGAAGTAAGTATGGTGATTTTGTGGGAAAAAGTTATTAAGAGCATGATTGCTAAAAGCACGGGAAATGCTGGGGCTGGGCCAGATTCTAACCTAATACGCCACACTAAAAATACTTTATCACACCATTTAGATTACATTGCATGGCTGGTTGAGAGGCGTAATTGGTTGGCAGGTGACCATTTTAGTGTTGCTGATATTACTGCTGCCGCTCATATTTCGGTGGTCGATTACTTTGGCGACATTAATTGGGAAAAATTTGAATCTGTTAAAAATTGGTTTATGCGTATCAAATCTCGCCCTACATATAGAGGATTTTTAAGTGATAGAGTTCCTTCTATGGCGCCAGCACCTAATTATGCCGAATTAGATTTTTAGTTTGATTTTCTAAGTTTTAAAATGGCAAAAGTGTAACACTCGCTAGGTGTTACATTTGTTTGATTTTTAGAATTTATAGCTTGCGCCGAATTGTAATCGATGGCCAAGCCCTAAATAGCCAAGTGTTGATTTGCGTTCAAGCACAAAATACTCCAATCCGAATTGCAAATTTTCTTCTGGCATATACATTGTATTGATCAAAAACTTGTTATAGGTGCGATCCAAGCCAGGCTCAAACCATTGGGTGACTTTGCGTGCATTAGATAATCCTTGGGTGCCTAAGTTTATTCTGGCTATACCAAGGTTTGTTTGCCATTGTGGGCCCCAAGAATGGCAATAGCCTGCCCAGAACATATTCATTTCTACAAGCTTATAGCGTTCACCTTCTGTTGCAGCTGCTGGGTTAAACAATGCCGATCTTCCATTAGCATCTGCAATGTACCAACCTATGCCCTTGCCAGCGATAATACCACCGGTAAAGTAGCTGTTACCAAATGTCATAATTTTGGCTGCTAAATTTACGCCCCAAGCATTTAAAATATAGGTCCTGCCGTCAACTGTTGGGCCTGCTGGTGCGTTTCCAGCAATGGCTAAATTGTTTTTGATTCGTAAATCACGGTTAACTACACCTAAACCAACTGCGTTACCATTATCAAAATTGTATTTCAATCTCAAAATTAAGTCAGGTCGTTCTTGTTTTGATAAGCTTCCTACTGAATCTTGGGCATTATAAACGTAGTGTGGTGTTCCGGCACCAGGCGTTGGTGTATAGGTAATATAATCTGCACGGCAATGTTCTGCAGCAGCGCTTACAGAAAAATTACCCAATTTGTGGGTATACCTAATCAATGCGTGTCTGTTATAACCACCAGTGATACCGTTCAAATCAACAGAAGGTAGCAACGCTTCATCTAAATGAAAGGTAGTTGCAGTGTGACCGGCTTCTAATCCGCCGTATGCAAGTATGGCATGGCGTAACCTAAACGTATAAGTGGTAGAATTTTGGGCTGTACCACCAGGGCCATTTACAAACATATCCCCCCATTGAGTGGCTCCAAAGAAATCACCTTCTACAAAGGCCTTAAGATCTGATCCAGATTTGTTTTTCGTTACTATATTAAATCCTAATCGGCTCTGTTTTGCGTGTAGGTAATAGTGGTCTTTCCAAGAAATAGGTGTATTTGGCAAATTTGGGTTGCGCATTTGCAAGGCATACGGCAATCGCCCAACGCTGGTTTGTTCGCTGGTGTGGGCTCTAGAATCGCGAATCATATCAAATTTTATCATACCGCTAATTTTTACAGCACCAGTAGTGCCTGGTACAGCAATGTAGCCTTTGTCAAATTGAGGGGTATCTTCTTTTTTTGGAGGTGGAGTGTCATTAGTTACAATTGGTGCTACCGTGTGTTGTTCTTTAACCACTTTGTGTTCAGTTTTTTGTGTAGCCCTAACTTTAGTTTCATTCATTTGTTTGACAACTGCGGTCAACTGTTTTTGTAAGTCTGCTATCTGTTTTTGCATAGCTGCGATCTCACTTGCTGAAATTGCAGGTAGATTTGATGCATCATTTTCAGCCATTAAAACAGTCAAAGATACACCTAACATCAGTAGGATTTTTGTTTTAGTCATGTTTTTCCAAAATTCAATAACTAATACAATTGTTGTAATGAAAAATAAAAAAGTAAATAGATTTACCTAAAATTTTATCAATACATTCCGCCATTAATGTGCAATGTAGTTCCATTAATATAACTTGCCTTATCACTAATAAGATATGCGACACTGTCGGCAATTTCCTCAGGGGCTGCTAAGCGTTTAGCTGGAATTGTTTCAATAATTTTAGAAAGTACGGCTTCATCAATCGCTGACACCATATCGGTGCTAGTATAGCCTGGGGCTATAGCGTTAACGGTAATTCCCTTGGCAGCGTTTTCCAAGGCCATGGCTTTTACAAAACCAATTAACCCAGCTTTGGCAGCACAGTAATTAGTTTGTCCAGCTTGTCCTTTTAGTGCATTAACAGAGCTAATATAAATTAACCTGCCGAAATTACGTTCACGCATTCCTTCAATTAGTGGCCTAGTTACTTGAAAACATGAAAACAGATTAGTTTGTAGAACCTCTTGCCAGCGATCAAGTGTCATTTTATGAAAAAAACCATCGCGAGTTATGCCTGCATTATGTACCAAGCAATCAATTGGCCCGTGGTTTTTTAAAATTTCGCCTATCTTGGATTCTGTTGCCAATGGGTCACTTAAATCAAAGCCATAGACTGGAATTTTATATTCTTTTGAAAAGTTAGCTGCTTGTTCGTGGTTTGAGTTGTACGACGCGATTACATCATACCCTAGATTTTTTAATGTTACTGAAATTGCAGCACCAATGCCACGGTTACCACCTGTTACCAAAACTCTACGCATGCAGTAAACTTTATATAAAATTTTATGATTTATTATAGTGAATATCAGAAAAATCGCAAAGAATCCTTAGAAAACTCATAGGCAATATCGAAAAAACTTGCCAATATGTAAAAAAATATGGACTTGCTTTTTTTGTTTTTAAAAATTTTGATTGTTATATGTGTTACGGTAGTCGGCTTTTGTTCTATGCAGGAACATCCTCTGCATGTTAACGCTGATGAAGTTACGTGGAATGCCAAAACAAATGAATTGTGGCTAAAAGGTAACGTAGTTGTTTATCAATTTTTTGATAATGGTACAAAGCGACAACTTAAGTGTAATTCATTGTATTACAATCGTTTGGCAGACAAAATTACAGCCTTTGGTAATGTTGAGTTGATTGAAGCGGATGGCAATATTTATATGGCAGATCGTCTAACATTAGATTCGAAGTTTGATACTGGAATTTTAGAGGGTATGCGTATTTTAACAACTGATGCCTCAAGAACTAATGCCAAAATAGCTAAACGAAAAAACGGTAACGACACAATTTTAGAAGATGTTGATTATTCACCATGTAAGCTTTGTGAAAATGGGAATGTTACCTGGAGATTGGAGGCGGCTACTGTTGAGCATGATCAAGAAGAAAGGTTGCTTAAGTATCGGCAAGTATTTTTGGTTTTTAAAGGGGTAAAGGTTTTTTATATGCCCTATTTTTCTCATCCCGATCCAAAAGTAAAACAAAAATCAGGATTTTTAATGCCTTCATTAGGTTATAGCAAAGATTTGGGTTTTTCGGTTTCTACACCATATTTACTTGCTGCAAAAAATCAGGATTTGACGATTACTCCTATGATCATGTCGAAAAAAAATCCATTGCTAGCAACTGAATATCGCATGAGATTTTATGATGGAGAAATTTCTTTTGGTGGTAGTTACACTAGAAACAATTCTACCAAAAAACAATTTGATAAAATTCCTAGTAAGGACAGATGGCATGCTTTTGGAACAATGCAGTACCACATGACCGATCGTAATCGTTTAAGTGTTGATTTAAATAGAGCTAGTGATACAACGTATATTTCAAAATTTAAGTTAAACAAACAGCACAGCACATTTAGTCGTCAGAAAAATTTAACATCAACTGTGAATTTTGAGCACTTTGGTGATCAAGCATATGCAACAATTAAAACCCAATCATTTCAAACTGATACACCACAAACTACACCCCTTATTTTGCCTTATGCTCGTTATCGTTTTCAAACTTCACCATTTTCTAATGGTGGTTATTTAGTTTGGGATTCTAGTGTTTTAAGTGTAAATAGAAGAGCGCCTATTTTGATGCAAACTGGAAAGCAAGTGTTTAGGATTTCAAGCGGTGCATCTTGGCATATGCCATACACAACCTCAAATGGACATATATTTAAAAGTACTTTGTCTACACGTGGCGATGCTTACATGTCTCAACATTATAATCCTAATCAGTCAGAGCTTTCTGCTCAAAAAAAATATGACCGCAGAATCGAAAACCGTTTGTTCCCACAAGCATCACTTGACTGGCGTTATCCTTTAATAGCAAATTTCCAACAGCTGAATTGGGTTTTGGAACCACGTGGTTTGGTTGCTGTTGCTCCTTCTAATCTTAATAGGCGTCGTATGCCTAATGAGGATTCGAAAATTTTTTCACTAGATGATACTTCCATATTTTTGCCGAATCGTTTTGATGGTTTAGATATGGTAGATGAAGGTCGAAGAGGCGTTCTTGGTGTGGATAACCATATGCGCTGGGGGCATCAGCAACGTGTTTCGATATTTTTGGGACAAAGTTACCGTTTTGATAAAAAAACAGTAATTGGGTCAGAACAAGGTGAAGGGCGCGCGGCCTCTGATTACATTACTAGGCTACTGTATCAAATAAATGATTGGTGGGCTGTCTTTAACCGCAGTGCATTAACGAGGAGCTCGTTGAGGCTTCGCTTTAATGAATGGGGTGGAACTATTGGAAAACCTATATTAAGGCTTGATGCATCATGCGTTTATGCTAAAAAAGGTTTGAATAATTCAAACACAGATATCTCTCAAGCTAATTACCAGCTGAGTTCTGCCTTTTATGAAAATTGGAAGGTGTCAGTAGCACAAATACGTAACTTGGATGATTTTCAAAAAAAAGATGCTTTGGCATCATTTGTAGGAGTGTCATATGAGGATGACTGCTTTGCCGCTAAATTTAGCGTTTATAGAAGTAACTATAGTGACCGTGATATTAAACCAGATACAGGATTCTTATTACAATTTAGCCTTAAAAATCTTGGCAACTTCACACCAATTTCGGCGCCGAACTATCCTGGCTCACCGCTAACTAATTTGAGATAGCGGGCTTTCTAATTTTTGTAGATATTTGATCAAGTATGCTGTGAATAAAACTAATGTCTTTTTTATCTAAAAAACCTTTTGAGACTTCAATGTATTCATTAATTACGACTAATGTTGGCACAGCGGATTCGTGATATAGTTCGTAAATAGCGCAGCGTAATACAGAGCGGCTAACACTTGGCAGTCGTTCAATTTTCCATTGTTCTTTTAAATGTTCAGAAATTAAACCATCAAAAACGCTTAAGTTATCTGCCAAAAATTGTGTAATTGCCGTAAAAAATTTAAGGTCCGGTTCAATCGTGCCTTTAATATCTTCAATAAATCTTGATTGTAAGAATTGGCGAACAACGTCTTGTCTGTCATCTGGGTTTTGTTCCATTTGATAAACCGCTTGCACTGCTGCATTGCGTGATAGGTGGCGTGCACTACCACGAATTTTTCCAATTTCTTTAAACACAATTTTAGGCCGCAGCAGAAAAAGGTGGATTAATTAGTTGGTGGCGCAACATCATTAAAGTAACTAATGACTGCACCGCTAGCTGAATTTTTGAAACATAGCGGGTTGCTGCATTGGCAAGCTCAAACCCTTCTTGTTCAAATTCCAAAACATTAGCAAAAGGCAATCCTGTCTTTGTCGCAATTTCCTGTAAAGTTTGCCAGGTGCTGTTGTGATTTTGCTCAGACATATCACCTTTATAATTGAGGCCTAAAACTAAGTAGCCATCAGGTGCATATAAACTAGAGTTTTCTGAAAGGTGAGCTGTGTCTAAAAGCATACGTAGCGCAATTGGCAAATCAGCACTATTTGGAACAGTTACACGACTAATGATAATACCTTGTTGGTTTAAAGCGCCAACTGCAACGTTATACCATTGCTCAGTAATATCAGGAAAACGTCTACTTTCTAAAATTACTACATGTGGTTGGTGCATAAAATCCTCAGTCTTGCAGATTACTGAACAATAGCTAACTATAGCTTGTATCGTCAATGGTTAGAACGCAATAAAAAAATAGAAATTTATAATGCGTTAGTGCCATTTTCCATGACAAATCAGCAAATACCGCTTATAAATGTAATATAAAAAAACAATATTTTTTATTATGGTTTCGTTTTCTTTTGAATCAGCACTTGAGTATTTGAATAATTTCAATGTGGTGGCTATTCCAACTGAAACTGTATACGGTTTAGCGGCTAATGGTTTAAGTGACCAGGCAGTTGCTAAGATTTATTCCCTTAAAAATCGCCCACAATTTAACCCTTTAATTATGCATGTGCCTAGTATTGAAATGGTTGAAAATTGGGCGGTCGTCACAAAGTTAGCACGAAAGTTAATGCAAGAATTTTGGTATGAGCGCGGTGCTTCAATTAGCTTTGTGCTTAATTTGAAAGAGAATCATCCTTTGTCTTTGCTAGCTTTAGCTGGGTTAGGGACGGTTGCTGTGCGCAGGCCTAATCATGAGGTGGCTATTAAGATTTTAGAAAATTTAAATTTCCCTTTGGCAGCGCCTAGCGCTAATCGTTCAAACAGTCTTAGCCCAACTTCTGCTTATCATGTATTACAAAGTCTGGGGGAACATGTGCCTGTGCTTGATGGTGGCAATTGTGCCGTTGGTCTTGAGTCTACGATAGTTGATTTAACCCAAGATAAGATTACGATTTTGCGCCTGGGTTCTGTTACGGCATTAGACCTGGCAGAATTTGGTACCGCTAACACAATAACGGATGGGGCTGTTAAAGCTCCTGGAATGTTAAAACGTCACTATGCTCCTAATTTGACGCTGAAAATGAATGTAATAGAAAAAGAGCCTGGAATGGCCTTACTAGGGTTTGGGAATTGCAAGGATGCTGATCTTAACCTTAGTGAATCAGCCAATTTGGTTGAGGCTGCTGCTAATTTGTTTAGCTATTTGCACAAAATTGATGATGCTAGTTTTTCTTCAATTGGGGTTAGCCCTATTCCTAATCATGGAATTGGTGAAGCGATTAATGATCGTCTAAAACGTGCTTGTTCCAATAATTAGTAATTTCTTGTTTTAATTTCGTAAACGGGATTTCTATCTTGCTTTTTATCAAGCAAAACTGATAACTCATAAATTTTTACAAATTAACTGCATATTAAAATCTCTTCTTTAAACTTTATTTAGTAAAATAGAGATAAAATTTTATGTCATTGAATTTAAATATTGAATTATCGGTTGTTATTGCCTTGGTATTTGTTGCAATTAGTGCAGCAATATATGGCAGCAATGAGACTGCTCTAGATATTATGGATAATCATATTAATGCAACTCAGAGCGCAACTCAAAAGGTTACTGTTGATGGGGTAGATTTAAAAAGAGAGATCGAGCAATCTGATATGCAATATCTTCAAAGCATGGCCAAGTATCATTCTTATTTGTCATATTTTTGGCATATTACCAATAAATTTTCTGGAGTAGCCAATGTGTTAGCTACTATTGGCACGACAACCACAGCAGGAATGGATTTCTATTATAGGCAGCATGACTCGGATAATTCATCTGGAAATTCTACGTATAATAGTGCATCTTTTGCTTTTTCTCTTGCTGCTTTTGGAACAAACCTGTTGCAGTTAATTTCTTTTAGAATGTATAACAGAAGTGAAGGAATGAAGGTTCACTTACGAAAAGCTATAGAGTCTGAAAATGTCTTAGAAACCTTTCGAAAACTGGAAGGAGAAGATTTAGAAAATTCTGAAGTGCGCGCTAATAAGGCCAAAGAGGCAAAGAAAAAAGCAAAAAAAGCTAAAAAGGATAAAAAAATTAAGTGCGCTTCTGCGGTACCTTGGGGTGATGAGTTTTCTTGTAACAGGGCATCATCAATTAATCCATCTAAAACGTCTACAACAAAAAATGAGGAGGATAAGGATAGGAAATATCTTCAAGGTATGATCAGGCATCACTCCTGTTTAGTACGATTTTGGCGTATTATAAACGGATTTGTAGAAGGTGCTAGCGTGTTTACAACTATAGGGGCAACGGTAGCAACTGGAATAGATTTTTACTATAGGCAGAACAACTTAGCTGGATCTTCGGAAAATTCTGCTTATAATAGTGCGTCTCTAGTGCTTTCTCTTGGATCTCTTGGGGCTAGGGTGCTTCAGCTTATATCTTTTAAAATGTACAATAAAAGCGAGAAAATACATGTTAATTTGCACAAAGCGCTGTACTCAGAAAATGCTCTTGAGATGTTTCGAAAGTTAGAGAAGGGAGATGAGGATAGTACTGAAAAAGAAGAGGCGGCTATTCCTTCTCAAGCCCCTGCTGTAGATTTGCAGCAAACTACCATACCAAGAACATTTAGTCACTCATCTATCACGCATGTGGATAGTAAACCACAAGAGTACGAAGGTTCTGAGATTATTATTTCTCAAGCCCCTACTGTTAATCCGCAAATACCAAGAACATTTAGTCGCTCATCTATAACGCATGTGGATAGTAAATCGCAAGTGGATGATGAGTCTTCTGAGATCGCTATTTCTCAAGCCGCTAACGAAGACACTCCGTACAATAATTATTAGTTAATGTGCTTAATTTTGATGTACTCCACATAAAGTTGTTGATTAGATTTTTCGAATTACCTCTGATGGAAAAAGTAATAAATTTTTTCAGCTGTGCTTTTATTAATGCCAGAAACAGTCATTAAATCTTCAATGGTGGCACGACAGATGTTTCCGGCTGATCCGAAATGCTGTAATAAAAGTTTTTTACGTTTGTTACCAATGCCTGGGATTTCGTCAAGCTTTGATTTTATTAGGTTTTTTTTACGTCCGGCCCTGTGGGTGCCAATGGCAAAGCGGTGGGCTTCGTCACGAATGGTTTGTAAAAAATAAAGTAAGGGGCTATGGGGTGGCAATTTTTGGGTTGATTGATCAGAAAAATAAAATGTTTCATCACCAGCGTTGCGTTTTTCACCCTTAGCAATGCCAATTACGGGTATTCCTATGCCTTGATCTTCAAGTACTTTGAGAACTGTATTTACTTGATTTTGGCCACCATCTATTAACATTAAATCTGGTAGTGGCCATTCATCTTTATGGTTTAACCTTCGCCTAATTACTTCGCGCATCATAGATAGATCGTCACCACCGAAGTTGGTAGTTGAATTTTTAATGGCAAATTT
Source organism: Candidatus Finniella inopinata (assembly GCA_945860985.1). Classification (GTDB taxonomy): domain Bacteria; phylum Pseudomonadota; class Alphaproteobacteria; order Paracaedibacterales; family CAITNM01; genus CAITNM01. The sequence goes on along the minus strand of CAMASM010000004.1, from coordinate 23,307 downwards.
GCGATAGCGTGATTTTTCAAAACCTTTGCGAGTGGCGCAAATTAGTACTCCGTAGGCCGATGATCCTTGCAGGTGGCTGTTATCGTAAACTTCAACACTATCAATGCTTTGAATTTTTAAAAATTCTTGTAAGTGGTCAAATTGTTTTTGATTGGTCAATTCACTGTTATGGTTACGTTCTAAGTGTTCTTTGGCGTTTTTTAAAGCGTGCTCAACCAAGCCAAGTTTAGTTGGGTTTTTAGGACATTCAATTGAAACCTTTATATTGTATTGCTGCTGTAGGCCTTGGATGAGTACATCAATATTTTCAGCCATAATGTTGCATAAAATTGTAGGTGGCGGTTCGTGTTCAACATAAAATTGGTTTAAAAATGCCGCCATAAGTTCTTCAAGGGTGGCTCCTTCAGTATGGGCCATTTCAAAAGTTTCTGTGCCATAGTTGCGTCCGTGGCGAAAGAAAAAACTTTGTACTACTGTGCGTCCTGCAAGTTGGGCTATGGCAAAAATATCTGCTTGATTAATGCTTGCCACATTTATGCGTTGGTGGGTTTGAATCTGAGTTAGCAAACGAATGCTGTCACGATATTGGGCAGCGCGTTCAAAGTCCAAGGCATCAGACGCATTTTGCATTTTTGCAGCTAATTGGCGTTGCACCGTATCACTTTTACCTAGTAAAAAAGCTTTGGCTGATTGGGTTGATTCTTTATATTCAGTAACGGTAATTTTGCCTACACATGGTGCTGTGCAACGTTTGATGTGATATTGCAGGCATGGGCGCTGGCGATTATCAAAAAAACTGTTTGAACAATTGCGTATTTGGAAAAGCTTTTGCATGGTCAGAATGGTTTCTTCAACTGCGGCGACATTGGCAAATGGCCCGAAATATGATCCATCTTCAGTTTTGGGGCCTCGGTGTTTTGTTATGCGTGGAAAATCATGATTGGTTAGCAGAATATATGGAAATGATTTGTCATCTTTCAGTAGCACGTTATAGCGTGGTTGGAGTTTTTTAATTAAATTGCTTTCAAGCAGTAATGCTTCGACTTCGTTTGCAGTAGTGACAATTTCCATTGTGCAGGTTTCGCTAACCATGCGTTTTAAGCGGTTTGGGAGTTTTTCAATATTTGTGTAGGAAACAACACGTTTTTTTAGATTTTTGGCTTTTCCTACATAAAGCACTTTTGCTGAGGCACTTAGCATTCTGTAAACGCCAGGTTTACTGGGTAATGTTTTAATAACATCTTTGATAATACTTACCCCAACCCCTAAGGAAGTTAGAAACGTATTGGGTGATGTTTCATCTTGCTCAATTGCCATATTATTTTAAGATAAAAATTTACTAAAAATTTGATTTAATCAATAATAATATTGACTAAATTTTTTACTTATGCTACCCGTGAATCCGTAACCATGCAATAGAAACTATACTTAAAAGCTAATGGCAGAAACAAGTCAACCCACTCATTTTCCTGTGTTATGTAAGGAAATGGCAGAAGCGTTAGGTGACGTTAGGGGAAAAACTTATGTGGATGGCACTTTTGGTGGTGGTGGATATACCAGAGAAATATTGAGTAGAGGTGCATCAAAGGTTATTGCCTTTGATCGGGATCATGATGCGATTGTTAGGGCTGAATCTTTTAAGAAAGAATTTGGCGATCGTTTTCAAATATTTCATGCATGTTTTAGTGAAATGGATAAATATATAAAGCCAGAATCAATGGATGGTATAGTTTTTGATTTTGGTATATCAAGTTTTCAGGTTGATGAAGCACACCGGGGGTTTTCATTTAAACAAGATGGACCGTTGGATATGCGTATGGGGTTGGGGGCAGTTCAATCTGCGGCAGATGTAGTTAATAAGTTTAGTGAAAAAGATATTGCCACTATTTTGTATGTTTATGGTGAAGAATCACGTTCTCGTCAAATTGCTAAAGCGATTGTTTCAGCACGAACGCAAAAACCATTTACGACAACTCAAGAGCTAGCCTTGTTGATCCGAAAAATCGTTCCAAGTCAAGAGGGTTTTGACGCTGCAACCCTTACATTTCAAGGCTTGCGCATTTTTGTGAATAATGAGTTAATAGAGATAGAGAGTGCTTTACAACTTAGTAATCAGCTTTTGCCGGTAGGGGGTCGGCTAATTACTGTGGCATTTCATTCATTAGAAGATCGTTTGGTTAAAAACCACAGCCGTATGGCGTTCAGCTATCACGGTAAGGAGTGTTTTTATAAACAAATTAACCGAAAGGCCATAACCCCTAGTCTGGTAGAAATTAAGTTAAATGTACGATCAAGGTCTGCAAAATTGCGGGCTTTCATTAAGGAAATCAAGCAATAATGAGACGCTCTCGCTTTTTTTTAACAATAATGGCTTTTGGTATAGGGTTGTGCCTGTTTAGGGTTAAATATCAGGTTATGGCGCTTGAAAAAAATCATAAAGAAATTGTTAAAAGCATTACTGAAAGTAAGGAAGGCATTCATGTTTTAAAGGCTGAGCTTACCCACCTGAATGATCCGGCGCGTTTGCAAAAATTGGCAATGACTCACCTTGGGTTTGTGGCTTTAAAACCTATTCAAATTGTGACAGTTGGTGAGTTACCAAAGCAAACTAGTGAAGTAAAAGTTGCCGTTGATCCGATTGAAGCATTGATGGATGCTTTAAGTGCCGTATCTCCGCAAGAAGTTCCTGGAACTGCAGTCAAGGGTGCTTCGAATGCCGTTGCCTAAAACAGGGATGAAAAATTTATGGTATCGACTTAGTTGTTGGCGTTTTTCCCAACATCAACAGCTTTTACATAAGGCGCGTTATCGCACTCTTAGCATTTGTGTCATAGCTTGTGTTGCGTACGTTGGAATTGCTGTGCGTTTGATAGACGTTATGGTGGTGAGGACACCTGATTGTACTTCAGGTTGCCAGCAACAAGAATGCCAAATGCGCCAAAATATTATAGACCGTAATGGGGTAATTCTTGCTACTCAGCTAGTGACTGCTTCAGTTTATGCGAATCCAAAGGTAATCATTAATGCTAAAGAGGCTGCTCTTAAATTAAGTGAACTTTTTCCGCATTTAACTTATAAGAAGATTTTAAATAAGTTAGAATCAGAATCTGGTTTTATTTGGATTGAACGACACGTTTCACCAAAAATGCAGCAAGCGGTACATTCCCTTGGAATTCCAGGTGTGTATTTGATGAACGATTCTAAGAGAGTCTATCCACATGGTAGTTTGGCGTGCCACGTGATTGGCCGTTGTGATATTGATGGGGTTGGCATCAGTGGTATTGAGGCAGCATTTGATACTTTTCTTAATACGCAACCAACTGAACTTAGATTATCTTTAGATATTCGTGTTCAGCATGTGGTGCGTGATGAATTAGCTGCGGCGATAGCTAATTTTCAAGCTATAGCTGGGAACGTTATGGTTATGGATGTTCAAACTGGTGAAATAATCGCTATGGTTTCGTTGCCAGAATATGATCTTAATCGACCTATGAAATCTATGGAGCTTGGTTTTAACCGCAACACATTAGGAGTTTACGAACAGGGTTCTACCTTTAAAATTTTAAATGCAGCAATTGCTTTGGAAACAGGAGTTGCTACTGAAAATTCAATTTTTGACGCAACTAACCCTGTAAAAATTGGACATTTTCCTGTGACAGATTTTAAGGGGCAGAATCGTCCTTTAACTCTTGCTGAAGCTTTGATTTATTCGTCAAATATTGCTGCAATTAAGATTTCTCAAAAATTTGGGTTAAGGGTGCAAAAACAATATATGGAAATATTTGGTGTTTTAAAGCCAATTCATCTTGAAATTTCAGAATTAGGTAGTCCAATGATTCCACGTGATTGGCGCGAAGTTGCAATGATGACCATTTCCTATGGTTACGGTATTTCTGTTACCCCGCTGCACACCTTGGTGGCAATCGCTGGTGTTGTTAATGATGGTTACCGCCCAACACCAACTCTAAAATTTGTTAGCCCACAAAATCGTAATGAACGAATTAAATCATTTAGAAATAATCCTTGTGTTAGCAAAAAAACTTCAACGACAATTAGAAAAATTCTGCGTAAAGTTGTTATGCATGGCACTGCCACAGCTAATGTAGTAGGTTACCATGTGTTTGGTAAGACTGGTACGGCTTATCAAATCGTTGGTAAGGGTGGTTATGGATCAGATGCTAACCGTAAACGTACCACTTCATTTATTGGTGGGTTTTCCGCAAATAATCCAAGGTATGTACTGATTTTAATGCTAGATAATCCTAAACCAACAACTGGAACCTATGGTTATGCCACTGCTGGTTGGAATGCTAAACCAACAGCTGGTAAAATTATTGAGCGTATTGCGCCTTTACTTGGAGTTGAACCTGATTTCAACGAGGAAGAGGAAGATGCAGATACTATGCAGCTAACCAAACTTTCACAAATTAATGATTAAAATGCAATTTGAGAAATCACTTGATTCTTTACTAGAAGATGTCTTATCAATTTGTGTTGATTCGAGATTAGTTAAACCAGGTGATTTATTTGTTTGCATACCGTGTGAAAGGGAAATTGAAAATATAGCTCAGGCAATTGCCAATGGAGCAACGGTAATTTTGGGACAACCTAAGGTTTTGAGTAGCTTTACTAATCAAGTAAAATGCGTTGAACATGCAAATCCTAGGTTAGCCTTAAGTTTGCTCGCAAAAGCATATTTTAAGATTCAGCCATCAATTTTGGTTGCAGTTACCGGTACTAACGGCAAGAGTTCTGTGGTTAGCCTTGTGCGACAATTTTGGCAATTGCTGGGGCACAAAGCTGCTTCATTTGGCACCGTTGGTTTAGAAATTGATCCATTACACATTCCAGATGACTTACCTAAAGTGCCGCCGCTTACAACGTACGACAGTTTGTCATTTTTTAAATTATTGCAAAATTTGGCAGCGGCAAAGATTAACCATGTGGCGTTTGAAGCATCAAGTCATGGGCTAGAACAGTATCGTATCCATGGCAGTGCGCTTGCTGTCGCTGGATTTACCAACTTAACCCAAGATCACCTAGACTACCATTTAACTATGGAAAGCTATTTAGAAGCTAAAACTAAGCTTTTTACCGAAGTTTTAGCATCCAATAATCCTGCTGTGTTGAACGCTAATTCTCCATATTTTGAGCGTTTGGCTAGTGTAATTTCTAATCCTATAATTAGCTATGGAGTAGATATTAAGGCTGATCTATTTGCTACCAATGTTAGAATTTATGGAGCAAAAATTATTTTTGATTTACGCTATCATAACCAAGTTTTTGGTGACATTACACTTAACTTGGCTGGTTCTTTCCAAGTTGAAAATGTTTTGTGTGCTATAGCGATGGTTATTGGTGCGGGAGAATCGTTGGATAGTATTTTACCATTGGTGCCGTTATTAAAATCAGTTAATGGGCGCATGGAATTTATTGGTAGCACACCAACAGGTGCTGATGTGTACGTGGATTATGCGCATACTCCAGATGCTCTTGAGAGGGCTTTAATATCATTGCGAGCCCATACCGAAGGCAGAGTATGGGTGGTTTTTGGTTGTGGTGGAGACCGCGATATTACAAAACGTCCAATTATGGGAAAAATAGCTGCAGATCTTTCTGACAAGGTAATTGTGACAGACGATAACCCGCGCAATGAAGATCCAGCCTCTATTCGAAGGCAAGTAATCGGTAATTTTGGGTTCAAAGAAATTGCAGACAGATCACATGCAATAATGTATTGTGTTGCACACCTTGAAAAAGGTGATAGTCTTTTAATAGCGGGTAAAGGCCATGAGATGGGACAAATAATTGGCGATAAAACATATCCGTTTAGCGATAAACAACAGGCAGAAATTGTTTTGGCAGGTATGAAATGATTAAGTTATTAGCGTGCCTTCTTTTTGGCCAATTATTGTATGGTGCAGCGGCTAAGCCGCTAGTGAATAAAGAATCGAGCGATAAGCATAAAGCTGATGATCAGAAAGTTAGCAAAATTGTTGTCTATAGAGACCGTTGTATGGCAAGCACTTGGATTAAGATTGGAGAAAAAAGTCAAAAAATTATTGTTCCTGGTTCTATCGATCCTCAGTCAATTTTATTTGATCAGAAAGATGTTGAAAACCCTAAGTATGAAATTGATAAAGAATCTGAGAGGGCGACTGAGGCAGAGTTGGTTTTATATCCACAAGGTTCATTTGCTGGTGAATTGACCTACGGTTTTACCGGTATTAATTGGCACGCGCATTATGTTGTAGAGCTGAACGAAACCTTCAGCAAAATTTTAAATTTTAGTGGATTTATTAGTGTAGATAATCAATCAGGTGCTTCTTTTGAAGATTCTTGTTTGCGTTTGGTTGATAGTCAGACAGATAACCTAGCTAAGAATCAAAGTTTTAACGAGTATACTGTTAGGGTAGGTCAGCCACTTCAAAAGGGTAGGGTGATTAGAATTCCTTGGATAAATATATGTGACCAAGATACAGAGCAAGATTACCGTTTCGATGTTGGTGGAGAGAGCTTGCTAAACCTTCAAGGTGTTGAAAAGCACCTGCCTTTACAGGTTTATTTAAGCTTCAAACAGGGCGAAGATTCAAAGAAAAATTTGGCTGGTGGGGACTTAGCTTTGTATGTTCGTGATGAAGGTGGCCACCTGAGATTTTTAGGAATTAATCAGCTTAAAACTACAAAGTTTAGCGAAATTATTCAATTTGCAATTCCTTTGCACTTGCTCACGCAACTTAAGTCTAACCAAGATTCTCCACTGTCTCAAATACAGGGAGTTTTGGAACAAACAGAATTTAAAATTTTAATTACAGAAAAACTGGAAGAAGCTGCTTACCGTTTTACTGTTCGTAATTTTGGTGACAAAGAAGTTACTGTTAAGGTTATGTTACCGTGTGGTGATAGCCTTGTTAAAGTTGTTCGTGAAAGTAACGAACATAAGAGCGAAAGCGATCGAAGTGTTTATTGGCAAGTTAAGGTTGCTCCTAAAACTGAAGTGATACTTCGTTATCGTGTGCAATTGATGAAAGAGTAATTTTGTGCAGCAGGGTTTGTTGCCTTTGAGTTACCCTCAAAGTTCTGAGTTATGTGATTTTGTGGTGGCCAATTGTAACCAATTGGCTTTTGAGTTGTTACATAGATCTATTAGTGGTGTTACCAAAGACAAATATATTTGTATTTATGGCGAATCTGGATGTGGTAAAACCCATCTTTTACAAGGTTTTGCTAAGGAAAATAAAATTATTTATTTAAATGCAAAACAGGCGGTGGAGGCCAGTCCGCGAGATTGGGTTTATAGTGATGAAAAAATAGTTATTTTAGATGATGCTGACAAAGTTGAAGACGAGGTTTGGTGGTTCCATCTTTATAATTTAATTAAAGAGCAAAATAAAACTTTAATTATAAGTTCGCGTAAAGTACCGTCAATGTGGCCCGTAAAACTTGCAGACTTACGTTCTAGACTTGCAACCTTTGTGAGTGCTGAGATGCGTAATCCGGATGACGATACTTTAAAACGTGTGCTTGAAAAAATTTGGAAAGACAAAGGTATAGTTGTGGATAAAGCAATTTTAGAGTATTTATCGAGGAGAATTGATCGTAATTTTCCAGCTATTTGCCATTGGGCTCATAAAATTGATCAAATATCTGCCCAAAGGCGTCGTCCAATTACTATTAGCATGTTGTATTCGTTTTTTGCGGAATAACAATTGTGTTACGAAAAATAGAAGTTGCTGTTCCTTCGATTCTTGATAAGCCACTAACTTATATTTGGCCATTTGCAGAGTTTCCTAAGGTGGGGCAGTTAGTTGAAGTGCCATTGAAAAGTAAGGTTACTTTGGGAGTGGTTTGGAATACGAAAGTTGAACAAGTTGACACTAACTACGCAATTAAGGAAGTGGTTAGTAATTACCAAGTATATTTACCGGAAGCATTTGTTACTTTTTTTAAAAAGTTTGCAGACTATACATACACTGCTTTGGGGGTACTTGTTAAACATGTATTACCTAAGGAATTAGCATTGCCTGAGATTACTAGTGCTAAGTATGTTTACAGTGCACCTAAGCTTACTAATGAACAAGCTGCTGCTAGCGAAGCAATTTTGAAGACATTTGGTAATTTTCATATAAGCTTGCTTGATGGAGTTACTGGCAGTGGTAAGACAGAAATTTACTTAGAATCCAGCGCCAAAGCATACGAAAATGGGCAGCAGGTATTAATTTTGTTACCGGAAATTGCTTTGACTGCGCAATTTCGTCAGCGTTTTATTGAAAAATTTGGCCAAAAGCCTTTGATTTGGCATTCGCAAATTACTGCAAAGCAGAGAAGTCAGATTTGGCATCAAGCTCTCCAGGGAGCACCTTGTATTGTTTTTGGAGCAAGATCTGCCTTGTTGTTACCATTTAGCAATTTGGGATTGTTAGTGGTTGATGAAGAACATGATTCATCATATAAGCAGGATGAGGTTATGCTTTATCACGCGCGTGATATGGCAATTTTAAGAGCGCACGTTGAAAATATTCCAGTTGTTTTGGTTTCAGCTACTCCAAGTTTGGAAACCATATATAACGCTATGCAGGGTAAATATACTCACTTAAAAGTAGAAAGCCGATATGGCAATGCATCTATGCCAGTGGTTAATATTCTTTCTATGCGTGATCTTAAAAAATCTAAATTAGCTAGCCAGTGGTTGCATCCAATTTTATTTCAAGAAATTCAAAGTAGACTTTTTTGTGGTGAGCAAACTCTTTTATTTTTAAACCGCCGGGGGTTTGCGCCTTTGACCGTATGTGGTGGTTGTGGTTTTAAAATTACTTGTAAGTCATGCGATGTGGCATTGGTTCAGCATCGTAATCAACCACGATTGCATTGCCATTATTGTAATTTTGTTCAGCCTATCCCAGAAACTTGTCCAGAATGTAATCAACCTGATTTAACCGCATGTGGTCCTGGGGTTGAAAGACTTAGTGAAGACCTGATAAGGCTTTTGCCTAATGCGCGAATCTTAAGTGTTACAAGTGATTTGGTGAATACTCCAAAACGTACTCAAGAAATGGTTGATGGAATTTTGAATAATCAATACGATATTATCGTGGGTACACAAATGCTTAGTAAGGGGTATCACTTTCCTAATATCACATTAGTTGGGGTGGTCGATGCGGATATGGGTCTTAGTGGTCCAGATTTGCGTTGTGCAGAGCGTACATACCAACAATTACATCAGGTTTCTGGGCGCTGTGGTCGTGAGCAAAAACCTGGCACGGTTTATTTACAAACCTTTGATCCAGATCATTTGGTTATTCAGGCTGTGGCAAGTTGGGATCAAGAAAATTTTGTAAAATTAGAGCTGGAAGATAGAGAAATTCATGGTATGCCACCGTTTGGAAGACTTTCTTCTTTAGTGCTTAGTGGCAGTGACAATACAGAAGTTTTAAGTTTTTGCCGCAGATTGCTTAATAGTGCACCAAAGCATTCAAGCATTATGATTATGGGGCCGGTTCCAGCACCTCTTGCGCGTATAAAAAATCAGTTTCGTTGGCGATTTTTGTTGAAGTACCCAAGGGGATTCGCTATTCAGCAGTTTATTCGCTGTTGGTTTAACGGTATAAGTAAGCCTTCAAATATTCGTTTGATAGTTGATATTGATCCTTTGGCATTTCATTAGTTGGTTAATCGTGTAAATATGCTTAATTTTGTGGTAGTGTGTGGTTTAAGTTTTCAAACAAAGATGGCTCATAAATGATTAATCACAACCCCCAAACAATATATGGCACCACAATTGTTGCAGTAAGACGTGAGAATCACGTGGTAATGGCGGGTGATGGTCAAGTAACATTGGGATCGCAAATCATGAAAGGTAAAGCACGAAAAATTCGCAAAATTGGCGGTGGTAAAGTCTTAGCTGGATTTGCAGGTGCTACAGCTGATGCTTTTGCCTTGCTTGAAAGATTAGAATCAAGGCTTGATCAGTATCCTAATCAGTTGGCAAGAGCGTGTGTTGAAATGGCAAAAGATTGGCGTACTGATAGATACTTACGTCGCCTTGAAGCTATGATGATTGTTGCAGATAATCAAAAAACTTTTGTGTTGTCGGGTAATGGGGATGTGATTGAGCCCGATGACGATGTTGTTGCTATTGGCTCAGGTGGTGGTTTTGCACTAGCGGCAGCTAAGGGAATGATGAGTGTTTTAGACGATGGTTTTGATGTTTTAGATGTTGCACAAAAATCTTTAGCAATTGCTGCTGAGCTTTGTATATATACCAACAATCAAATTGTAACTGAAAGTGTAAGTTAAATGACAAAATTAACTCCCAAGGAAATAGTTGCAGAATTAGATCGTTTTATTGTTGGGCAGCATGATGCTAAACGTGCAGTAGCCATAGCTTTGCGCAATCGTTGGCGTCGCATGCAGCTTGGTTCAGATTTAATCAATGAAGTGTTGCCTAAGAACATTTTAATGATTGGACCAACAGGGGTTGGTAAAACAGAAATTGCTAGACGTTTGGCGCGTTTAGCACAGGCACCATTTATTAAGGTTGAAGCTACTAAATTTACGGAAATTGGTTATGTTGGGCGTGATGTTGAGCAAATAATTCGTGATTTAATTGAGATTAGTATTCACATGCAGCGAGAAAGTTTGCGTGCTGAGGTTAAAGAACGGGCAATTGTTCTTGCTGAAGAAAAAATTATAGATGTTTTAGTAGGTGCTACAGCAACTCCAGAAACTCGCCAAAAATTTCGTCGTATGCTGCATGCCGGTGAGCTTGATGAGAAATTTATTGATATTGAGGTGCAGGACAATTCTAGTGCGCTTCCAACTTTTGATGTTCCAGGTATGCCAGGTGCACAAATGGGAATGCTTAATCTAGGAGATGTTTTTGGAAAAGCATTTGGCAATAAAACCAAAACTCGTAATGTTACAGTGAAAGAAGCCCAATCTATATTATTAACAGAAGAGTCTGATAAGCTTTTGGACAATGAAAAAATAGTTGCTAGCGCTGTTGAAAGGGTTGAGCAAAACGGTATTGTCTTTATCGATGAGATTGATAAAGTTTGTGCACGTTCAGAAAATCGTGGTGGTGATGTTAGCCGTGAAGGTGTGCAGCGAGATTTATTGCCATTGATTGAAGGAACTGTGGTTTCAACAAAACATGGACCTATTAAAACTGATCATATTTTGTTTATTACCAGTGGTGCTTTTCATGTTTCTAAGCCTTCTGATTTGCTTCCTGAATTACAGGGACGCTTGCCCATTAGGGTTGAGCTCCAGGCTTTAACAACGGATGATTTTGTGCGCATTTTAAATGAGCCAGAAGCTAATTTGATTGTCCAATCAATTGCTTTGCTTAAAACAGAAGATTTCGAACTTAAATTTAATGAAGAGTCAATTCAGGCAATTGCAAATTTGGCAGCAAAATGTAATGAAGAGGTTGAAAATATAGGTGCACGTCGTTTGCATACTATTATTGAAAAATTGCTGGAAGATATTAGCTTTACAAGCCCGGAACGCATGGGGGAAAGCTTTTTAATTACTAAAGAATATGTGGAAGAAAAGGTAGCAAATTTGATAAAAAATCAGGATCTCTCAAGATTTATTCTTTAGTTTCTTGAATCTATCATAACTCCACGGTTATCTCACCCGTGGAGTTTTACCGCAAATATCTACATAAACAACAATAGGAAGATTCCAAAGATAATTCTGTATATTCCAAAAGAAATAAAACTGAACTTTTTTAAGAACCATAGCAGAGAGTGAATTGTCAGGATACCAAGTCCTGCAATTGTTCCCATTAAAATTAGTTGGTTGTTCGTGAATAATTCTTTAAAATTTGGTGCATCTAACCCTACTAAAGTGCATGCCCCTAAAATTGTGGGAATCGCCATTAAAAAAGCAAAACGTGTAGCTTCTGTTCTACCTAAACCACAAAATCTAGCAGCAGTTATACATGTTCCTGAACGGCTAGCGCCAGGTATAAATGCCATACACTGAAAAAGCCCGATCAAAGCGCCATTTTTATAGGTTGGAAAATTATCTTTAACGGGATTAGCATCTGCCACAATTAGCAAAACTCCAAAAAAGATGCTAGCAATGCCAATTATTTTTAGGCTTTCTGCAGTTGTTCCAAAGTATTTTTTTACTAAAAATCCAACTGCTATTACTGGGATTGAAGATAGTACCAAAATCCCGGTTAAATCTCTGTAGCGTTTGGCAGGGTGTTTTTTTAGCTTTTTGATATCATGAATCCAAATTCCAAAAATCATTAAACAGATGTCTTTAGAAAAATAAATCAATAGAGCCAGTAATGAACCAAAGTGCAATACTACATGCATATTAATGCCACTAGAATTAATGCCAAACAGTTGTTCTAAAACTATCATGTGGCCATTAGAACTAATTGGTAAAAATTCAGCTATACCCTGGAATATGCTTAAAAAAACTAGATCATTTATCATTAGGCTGCCAACATATTTAAAACAAAGGGTAAAATTCCACCACTTAAAAAGTACTGCATTTCATCTTCTGTATCAATCCTTACAAGCACAGGAACCTGTTGTGTAATTGCTCCTATAAAGGTTACGTTGACAGTCATTTTTGTTTGTAACTCGGCGTTTAATCCTTGAATATTAACGGTTTCCCTGCCATTTAGGTTTAACGTTTTTCTTGAAGTGCCTGGCATGAATTCAAGGGGTAGTACTCCCATACCAACAAGATTAGAGCGGTGTATTCGTTCAAAGCTTTCGGCAATAACAGCTTTAACACCCAATAGCCGAGTTCCTTTTGCGGCCCAGTCACGAGAAGAGCCAGTGCCATATTCTTTACCTGCTATTACTACTAAAGGGATTTTGTTTTGCATGTAATTTTGGGCGGCATCATAAATACTAACTTGCTGATCGGCTGTAGTTAAGATTGTTTGTCCGCCACTTGTTCCTGGCACCATTTCATTTTGTAATCTGATATTGGCGAAGGTGCCTCGCATCATTACTTCATGATTTCCTCTTCTAGAACCATAAGAATTAAAATCTTCGGTATTTACTTTGTTTTCTAAAAGGTACTGTCCTGCTGGACTGCTGGTTCTGATGTTGCCGGCTGGGGAAATGTGATCGGTTGTAATGCTGTCTCCTAGTAGTGCTAAAATACGTGCATTTAATATGTCTGCTACTTTGTCTGCTTCTGTGTCAAAATACGGAGGATGTTTGATATAGGTGCTGTCATCCCAATTATAGGTTGGAGATTCAGCGCTGCTTATATTTGCCCAAAGGCTGTCTCCGTCAAAAACTGTATTATACCTTTTGGCAAAAATTTCAGGAGTGATAATTTTTGAGATAATTTCATTGATTTCTAAAGAGCTTGGCCAGATATCTTTTAAGAAAATATCTTTGCCATCTGTGCTTTTGCCAATTGGTTCTGTGGTAAGATCTATTGCCGTAGTTCCTGCTAATGCAAAAGCTATAACTAATGGCGGAGATGCTAAATAATTAGCTTTAACATGATGGTTAATTCTTCCTTCGAAATTGCGATTGCCTGAAAGCACACCTGAGACGGTTAGGTCATTTTCTTCAATTGCTTTAGTGATTCCATCGCTTAGCGGTCCTGAATTGCCAATGCAGGTGGTACAGCCGTAACCTACAACATGAAATCCTAGTTTTTCTAATTCTTTCATTAGGTTACTTTGTTCTAAATATTCTGTGACCACTTGAGAGCCTGGGGCCAAGCTAGTCTTTACCCAAGGTTTAGATTTTAAGCCTAATTGGTTAGCTTTTTTAGCGAGTAATCCTGCAGCAATCATAACTGAAGGGTTAGATGTATTGGTGCAACTTGTAATTGCGGCAATTACTACATCATGATTATTTAATGTAAATTCTTGGTTAGTAACAAAAGATTGGACTTGTGGCGCTAGGTTTTGTGCTGTGGCCTTTAAGTCTTTTAAGTAAACTTTATCTTGTGGGCGCTTGGGTCCTGCTAAGCTTGGAAGAATAGTGGTTAAATTTAGTTGAACTTTATCCTTAAACGTTGGTTCATTGCCATTATTCCAAAGCCCTTGTGTTTTAGAATAAGCTTCGACTAAATCTACTTGTTCCTTGCTTCGGTTAGTAAGCTTTAGATAATTGATGGTTTCTTCATCGATTGGGAAAAACCCACAGGTAGCTCCGTATTCAGGGGCCATGTTGGAGATGGTGGCACGATCGGCTAAAGATAGACACTTTAGTCCGGGACCGTAAAATTCAACAAACTTACCCACCACACCTTTGGTGCGTAATATGTTGGTGATGGTTAGCACCAAATCAGTAGCTGTAATTCCTTCGTTTAATGTTCCATCTAAGCGTACGCCAACTACTTCAGGAATTAACATTGTTTGAGATTGCCCAAGCATTGCCGCCTCTGCTTCTATGCCTCCGACTCCCCAACCTAGTATGCCTAGACCATTTATCATGGTTGTGTGGCTGTCAGTTCCAACAACAGTGTCAGGGTAGGCTGTGATTTTCCCGTCATCTTCAGATGTCCAGATTACCTTTGCAAGATATTCCCAATTTACTTGATGACAAATTCCAGTTCCTGGGGGTACGACTCTAAAATTTTTAAAGGCTTTTTGGCCCCAGCGTAAAAAACGGTATCGTTCATTATTACGTTGATATTCAAGGCGCACATTTTCATTAAATGCTTCAGGAGTGCCAAATTGATCAACCATAACTGAGTGATCAATCACTAAATCCACAGGAATTAGCGGATTAACTTTTTCGGTTGGTTTACCTTTTTTGGCCATGGCGTCACGCATAGCAGCTAAATCAACTACAGCAGGTACGCCAGTGAAGTCTTGCATTAATACGCGGGCCGGAAAAAATGAAATTTCTGAAGGGCTATTGGTTGTATTTACAGAATTTATTACTTCCTCTAAATGACTTTTTGTAATTCGTTTGCCATCAAAATGACGTAGTAAATTTTCTAATAAAATTTTAAGGCAATATGGCAAATGTGTGAGGTCTCCAAGTTCATCAAGAGCATAGTAATTATAATTTTTATCTCCTACTTTAAGATTTTTTTGAACAGGTAAGAATGTTGATTGAGATGCCATAACTTGAATTTTATAAAGACTGTGTATAAGGCTAACTTGGACAGAGGATATAAATCAATAGTTAGTATCTATGTGTTTTTATGGTTTCAAACAAATCTCTTGAATAGAACTTATTAATTTCCTATGGTGCCCTTAATAAGATTCTTTATTTGAGTGTGATTATGTCTCGTAAATTTCTGTATGTTTTTGCTTTTTTGGGTTTGTTAATTTGGGTGATCCCTTTATTTGTTGATCTTTCTAGTTACGCCACTCCCTATTTGGCTGATGCACAAAAAACTGTAGGGCGTTCTATAAAGACAGGATCTATAAGATTGCAAATTTTACCTACACCTCGCATAAAAATTAATGATGTTGTGCTTGGTAATTCTTCAAATTCATCAAATCCTGACATGCTAAAAGTTAAGAATGTGGAGGTAATTTTAAGTTTAACTGATCTGTTAATGGGTAAAATAGTTGTTAAGTCAGTTGATATTAATAGTCCAGAAGTTAATTTAGAAAAGTTCAAAAATGGTGATGCCAATTGGAATATAAATGTAACACAACCGGAAAAAGAAGAAAGTACAGAGAAGACTACAAGCAACACAACGAATGCAGCATCTGCGGGTTTATTAGTAAAGCATTTTAGAATTTCTGATGCGGTGGTTCATTACACCGATCATAATAATGGCTCAACCAAAGATTTTGCTAATTTAAATATTGAAAGTACAACGGAAAAATTACTGGGCCCCTATAAAGTACGTGTTTTTTGTGAGTCTGGTTTTGATAGGCTTGATTTGGAAATATTATCTGGAGAAATCAGTCTAAATTCTAAGACAGCATTAAAAGCTAATGTTTCGGTGCTTTACGATCAGCAAAAAATTCAAGGTAAGCTTAGTGGCTTTTTAGATATTACTAATAAAAGTTTCGAAGCTAGCTTTAACGCTCTTTCTGAAGGTTTACCGATATATATTAACCTTCCAAATCAAAAAATTGATTTGAATAAAGGTGTTGATATAAAAGGAGAAATTTCCGCAAGTTCAACTCAGGTAGATGTGAAAAATTTAAATATTAATCACACGGTTGGCTCAATAGTTGGTTTTCTAAATTATGACCTTTCTGATAGTGCATTGAATACTGAGCTTACATTTAATCACAAAAAGGATTCAATTAGCATAAAATGTTCTACCAAAAATTTTGAAGATTTTAGTTATCAAATTGCTAGCTTACATTACCAAGAAATTCTTACGTTGTTTGGGCATGATAAAATTATCAAAGGTGCTATTGATATCAAAGGAATTTTCAAAATTAAAGATTCATTGCTGATTTTGAAAAAAAATCTAATTCAGCTTAATGGCGCTGGTGCTGAAGCCGACATTCAATTTAATTCAGCTACAAAAGAAACAGCTGTGCAAAGTAAGTTAAAAGACATACAAAGTTGGGGGAAAGTTTTTGGTCAAGATATACCATTATCAGGAGACGCTGCGATTAATCTAAATATTACGCCTGGTAAGGATGGATCAAAAATTTCTACAAAATTATCAATAGCAGAAGGCAAGGTAATATTTGATGGTGTTCTTGGCCAAGGTGCAATGATTGCAAAAGGAATTCTAAATATAGAACAACTTCGTTTCAATGAGATGTTTGTTAACTTAAAAAGCGATGTTCAAGTTAAGTCAAAAGAAGTAAATTTTGATATCAGAAATATTCATTTGAAATCTAAGTCAGGATTTGATTTAGCAGCCAGCGGCAATATTTTTATTGATACATCAAAGGAAAAACCGCACATTGTTGGTTCAATTATTGCACAACCGATACAGCTTACATCTTATCAAAACGAACAAGTTTACTTGTTAAAAGCTTTGTATAATCCGGAAATATTCAAGTACAGGTTGTTACAAATTGCTAATAAAAATTCAAGATGGACTAGTGAAGAAATTAAGTTTCCGTTATCTCTTTTAAATATAGATTTGAAAATTGCTGTGCCAAAAATTACGTTGGCGGGATTAGTTTTTGAAGGATTACAATCGGAAATATCATTGGTTGGTGGTAAATTATCTATTCCATTTTCCGCTCGCATGTACGGTGGCAATTTGAATGGCTCATTAAAAATTGCAGGCAATGAGCAAAAAGTTAATTTGTCGGTTAATTTTGATGATGTTTCAATTGAAAAAATTGCTGCGACAGCCGCTCATTTTAGGCAAGGTAAAGCATCTGGTAGTATGAATTTGCAAACTTATGGTAAATCTCAATACGATTTTGTTAGCAGGTTGCAGGGGCGTGCTGAGTTTAAGGTAACAGATGGTATTGTTAAAGGTTTTGACTTACATGAAATCGTTGGCGTACTGAAGAAGCCTAAAAATTTACTGGATCTTAAAATTTTACAGAACGGTTTCAGTGGCAAAGGAGAAACCAGATTTTCAAAGGCAGAGGGTAATTTCACCATTAAAAATGGAGTTGCAAGTACCAATGATTTAACAATTGAAACTGCTGATGCCATTATGAAAATTGAAGGACAAGCAGATATTTTAGAGTGGCAAATGCGTTTTAATGGTGAGGTTGTAGTTCAGGGTGTTAATGATTTACCACCATTAAAATTTGTTATAAAGGGGCCGATTGATAGTCCTGGGTACAGTCTTGACTTAAAGCAATTGCAGCAATTGTTCATGAAAAATGGTGTTGGTGATTTGGTTTCGAAGTCTATCGGCAAAGCTATACCAGGGCTTGATAAGATAATTCCTGGTCTGGGGAAAAAATCACAAAAAGGTGAGCCTGATAATGCTCAGAGTGCAAATAATTCTAATAAACCGGAAGACTCTAAACCTATTAAGCCAGAAAAGGTTGTTAAGGATCTTATGAAAGGAATTTTTGGATAGCATAAACTGCCCTGACAATAGTAAAAAAGTAAGCTATCATTAAAGAATGGAGCTTATTTATTTACCAATGGCAGACGTTTATCTATCATTCCCATTGCTTTTGGCAATTGGGTTGGTGGGTGGTATGGTTTCTACTATGCTAGGAATTGGTGGTGGAATCATTATTACACCAAGTTTAATGAGTATTGGTATCCCATCAGTTGTAGCTATTTCTACCCAATTAAGTAATGCGGTTGGCACAAATTTTAGCGGCTTTTTGACATATCAAAATGAACGTGACGTAGATATTAGTCTTGCTTGGTACTTGTTTATGGGTGGAATAGCAGGTGCATTAGTTGAAAACTTAGCTCTATTAAAGGCTGTAAACAGGGCAAGTGGGTGTGCTGTTTTAAAAATTGTCGTTTTTTTTGTTTTGGTCGTTTGTAGTATTGTTACTTTAGTGCAGTCACAACTGCAAAAAAAGAAAAGTGTTGAAAAAGGTGCAATAATGCGCCGTTGGATGATTTATTTTCCTTGGCACAAGATTTTTTTACGTTCTCGGGTGGAAATGAGCATTCTCGTTCCAATAGGAGTTGGCTTTTTTACAGGTATGGTTACCACCAGTTTGGGTGGAGGAAACAGTTTATTGATTGCCCCAATTTTAACTTACTTATTAGCACGTTCTTCCCCAGTTGTTAGTGGGACTTCATTGCTTGCTGGTTTTGGTATTAACATAGTGGTTACTTTTGCTTCAAGTATGGAGCATTCGTTAATTGATTTTGTATTGTTGCCTATTTTAGCAATAAGTAGTGTGATTGGCTCTGTAATTGGAAGCAGGCTTGCTTATAGATTTAAATCAAAAATTTTAGGAGTAATTGGTGCTTTTGTACTGATGGCTATCGCTTATAAAATGTACTTAGAATTAAAAGCGGTCAATTGGCAGACGGTTTCTAATGGTCACTCGTATGTTGATAAATTTCCTAATGTAATAAAAAAAATTATGGCAATGCCTGATCAACATTGGATGCTGCCGATTGCTCAATTTGCTTATGATTCCCCTGTAGAATATACAATTATAACACTTGTATCTGTTACCATTTTTGCTACTGTAGTGCAGTTTTTAATAAATCGCATTGAGTGGTATAAATAAGTGGTTTCACGTTTTTTATTTCGTTTGCTTTTGATTGCAAGTTTAGTTAGTGCCGGTGTTTGGTTGTATTTTAAGCCATCTCCGACAAAAGCTGAGGATAAATATGTCAATGTTTATTGCTGGTATGGGTTAATTGCCATGGACATTATTAAAGAATTTGAAAACGAAACTGGTATTTCTGTGCGTTTGGATTCTTATGATAATAATGAAGTTTTAGAAGCAAAATTGTTAGCTAGTAATAGTGGCTTTGACGTTGTGTTTCCTACAGTAACTCCTTATGTTTCTTGGCAAATTCAGGCCGGTGTTTATCAAAAAATAGATAAAAGTCTATTGCCAAATATTAGCGAAATTGATCCATTTGTTGCAAAATTGCAAAAAAATATTGATAAAGATCTTGATTATGCTATTCCGTATTTCTGGGGAACTATAGGCATTGTTTACAATAAAGATGTTTTGGATAAAGTTTTTCCAGAAGGATATACTCAAAATCTGAGTCTGATATTTAATGAAAAAAATCTTAAAAAATTAAGTGAATATGGGGTTTCTTTACTTGAGGAGTCAGTGGATGTTATACCTTTTGCATTGATGTATATCAATAAAAATCCAAATTCTGGCTCATCAGAAGATCTGGATTTGGCTGCCAAGCATTTAATGAAGATGCGTCCATATATTAAGAGATTTACTTCGTCGAAGGTTGTTAATGATTTAGTCTTAGGTGATACGGCAATTGCTTTAGTCTGGTCAGGAGAAGCTCAACAGGCAATTCAAGAAGCAAAAGAACAAGGGAAAAATATTGAATATTTTGTTCCACCTGAAGGTGGTATAGTATGGATCGATACTATGGCTATTCCAAAGGGTGCGCCGCATCCTAAAAATGCTCATGCCTTTATTAACTTCCTGTTGCAACCTCGCATTGCTGCACGTATTTGTCAAAACACTTTGCATGGTGTTTCCATTAGTAATGCAAAGAAATATTTACCAAATAGCATTTTAAAGAATGAGGGAATCTATCCGGGTAAAAGTATCTTGAAAAAATTATTTTTAAACAACGCGCCACAAACTACTAAGGAACAGGATTACGAGCGCGAACGTACACGTGTTTGGGCAAAAATACGCCTTAATGAATATTAGGAGAGATAACCATGTCAACAATTACAGGAAATCGTGATAGCTTGCGCAATTTGGAACCTTGGCAGGACCCGAGTGTTAAGCCTTATGTTTTAATTGAGAATGTTAACAAGAATTTTGGTACAACAGTTGCTGTTAAAAATTTATCTCTTTCAATTTATCGTGGTGAGATGTTTGCATTATTAGGTGGTTCAGGTTGCGGAAAATCAACTTTGCTACGTATTTTGGCTGGGCTTGAAAAGCCTTCTAGTGGGCGAATTTTTATTGATGATGTTGATATTACAGAGCTACCGCCATATAAGCGTCCGGTTAGTATGATGTTTCAATCATACGCTTTATTTCCTCATATGACGGTGCAAGAAAATATAAGTTTTGGCTTAAAGCAGGAAAATTTATCAAAAAACCAGATATCTGAACGTGTTGATGAAGTTCTTGATTTAGTGCAACTTCGTAAATACAGTGACCGTAAACCAGAGCAGCTCTCAGGTGGCCAGCAACAACGTGTTGCTTTGGCAAGAAGCCTTGTGAAGCGTCCTAAGCTTTTATTGCTAGATGAGCCACTAGGCGCGTTAGATAAAAAACTTCGTGAAAAAACACAATTTGAATTGGTTAACATTCAAGAACGAGTAGGTATTACCTTCGTGTTTGTGACTCATGATCAAGAAGAAGCAATGACAATGTCTAGCCGTATTGGAATTATGGATGAAGGCCAAATTAGGCAAATTGGCAAACCTCATGAAATTTATGAATTCCCACATTCTAGATTTGTGGCAGAATTTATTGGGTCAATGAATATGTTTGAAGGCGTTGTCGTAGAAGATGAACCTGATCACGTAGTAATAGAATCATCGGAGGCTGGATGCGAACTATATGTGACTCATGCTGCATCTATGCCTGTGGGGGCAAATGTTACGGTTGCCTTACGTCCAGAAAAAGTGATGATTTCAACTACCCATAATCCTAAGCTTGGTCGCAACTACACCAAGGGGATTGTGCGAGAAATAGCTTATTTGGGTGATATCAGCATTTACCACGTGCAGCTTGAGTCTGGTAAAATTGTTCAAGCTTCTTTGCCTAATTTGCTACGTCTTTCCGAGCGTGATGTTAAATGGGACGATGAGGTGTACCTATTTTGGCGTCCAGAAAACGGGGTGGTACTAAGCGTATGATCTTAAAAATTCTGGAACATTTTTTTGGATTTTTGTGGGTAGAGCTTTGCGATATAGGTAGGAAATTACGTGATAAGTGGTTAATTATTTCTCTTCCATATGCTTGGCTTGTTCTGTTTTTCTTATTTCCTTTTTTTATTATTTTTAAGATTAGCTTTAGTGAAGTTCAAATTGGTATTCCTCCGTATCACAACATTTTTGAATGGGGACCAGATCTACTTTTAAAAATTCGTATACATTTTGTAAGTTATTGGACAGTTTTTACGGATGATTTTTACGTTCATGCCGCTTTGAGTTCCTTGAGAATAGCATTATTTTCAACATTCGGTTGCCTAATTGTTGGCTATATGATTGCCTATAGCATTTCGCGCGCTAAAAGTTCATGGCGTATGCCTTTGTTGCTAATGGTTGCTTTACCTTTTTGGACATCATTTTTAGTACGAGTATATGCTTGGATGGCAATGCTCAGCAATAAGGGGCTGATAAACAGTGTTCTTATAAAATTGAACTTGATTAGTGTTCCATTACAACTGCTTGATAATGATGCTGCGGTTTGTTTGGGTATTATTTATTGTTATTTACCATTTATGATTTTCCCGATTTATGCCTCTCTTATTAAAATTAATGATGATTTTATTGAAGCTGCACATGATCTGGGTTGTCCTCCATGGCGTGCCTTTTGGTATGTGACAGTACCTTTATCTAAACAGGGCATCATAGCAGGGATGATTTTGGTATTTTTACCATCAATTGGTGAATTTGTTATTCCGGAAATTTTAGGTGGTCCAGAAACAGTAACTATTGGTCGAGTACTTTGGTGGGAGTTTTTTAATAATCGCAACTG
The DNA here is from genome assembly GCA_945860985.1 of Candidatus Finniella inopinata. Taxonomy (GTDB): domain Bacteria; phylum Pseudomonadota; class Alphaproteobacteria; order Paracaedibacterales; family CAITNM01; genus CAITNM01. The sequence continues at coordinate 1,112 of CAMASM010000004.1, read as the reverse complement.
GCCACTTGCTAGCGCTATTGCGGTTTTGATGGTGCTCTTGTTTGTTATTCCAATTATGATTTTAAAAAATCGTCAACTTGAAGCAATTGAAAGGGCGACTCCACAATGATACGGTTTTCAAAATTTAATTTTGGTACGTTAATTTTTGGCTACGGTTTTTTGTACGTGCCTATTTTGTATTTAATGGTTTACTCATTTAACGATTCCAGAATTATTGGGGTATGGGCAGGTTTTTCATTACGTTGGTACGCTAAGTTAGTTGAAGATGATGTGATGATTAGTGCTGTGTTAAATAGCTTTGAAATCGCAGCAATTACTGCAACCGTTGCGGTTGCACTTGGTACAATGGCTGCTCTTATTATGGTGCGTTTTAAGCGTTTTTGTGGAAGAACTTTGTTTAGTGGTTTAGTATCTGCACCATTGGTTATGCCAGAGGTAATTACTGGCTTAGCAATTTTGCTTATGTTTGTAACCTTGGAAAGAGCAATTGGATGGCCATCGGAGCGCGGTATGCTAACAATTACTATTGCTCACATTACATTGACCATGGCTTATGTGTATTTAGTTGTGCAGGCACGTCTGGCAGATTTTGATATGTCATTAGAAGAAGCTGCCATGGATCTTGGAGCTAGGCCTTCTACTGTATTTTTCAAAATTACCTTACCAATAATTTCTCCATCACTATTGTCCGGTTGGTTGCTTGCTTTTGCTTTATCACTTGATGATGTTGTAGTTGCTAGTTTTTTAGCAGGTCCAGGTTCTACTACCTTGCCGATTTTGGTATTTTCAAGTGTTCGTACAGGGGTGACTCCTGAATTGAATGCCTTGGCAACTATTATTGTTGGTATAGTTAGCATAGGAATTTTAATCAGTGGTCTGTTAATGTATCGTAGGGCATCTAAAAAGATTTATTAGAAATAAATAAACCCTTTATTTGTTGAATAAAACAGATGCGGCCATTGATCTGCGCCTGTTCTAAAATGAAGTGCAACACCATAAGATGTTAGTTGAAATACAAACAAAAAAATGGAGTTGCATTTGGAAAAATATCACCACTTATCTTATGAGGAAAGAGTGAAAATAGCGAAGCTTTGGCAATCGAAGTCCTCAAT
>CAMASM010000003.1 GCA_945860985.1 Candidatus Finniella inopinata | reverse complement strand
CAGATGTGAAAAATATGAAACAAGAGGAATTTGATGAAGTCATGGAAAATTACAATACAACACCCAGAAAATCTTTGGGATGGTTAACTCCTCTTGAGGCCTTTAATGAAAATTTACACCGTGTTGCACTTCGAACTTGAATGTGGCCTATCTCTTGCTTTTATTGAAGATAGCAATATAACGTCTCTAAAGTATTATGGTTTAAAAAGTATTACTCCCCCTAATGCTATTGATAAAAATACGATTTTTGAAGCCGCTTCCCTAAGTAAGCCAGTATTTACTTATGGTGTTCTAAAGATGGTTGAAAATGGGCTAATAGATTTAGACACTCCATTATCTGATTATTTTCAGTATGACGACGTTAAAAATGATCAAAAGCTTGAATTTATCACGGCAAGAACGGTTTTAAGCCACGCAACAGGGTTTCCAAACTGGAGGCAAAATAACGAATTAATAATACATTTTCAGCCAGGAAGTAGATTTAGTTATTCAGGAGAGGGTTTTGTTTATTTGCAAAAAGTCATTGAGAAATTATCAGGACAATCCCTTGAGGAATATATGCAGAAGAATGTACTCTCTCCTCTTGGCATGACACATAGTAGTTACTTATCTAGAAAGCCTGAAGACAACAAAGCTTACGGGTACGATTCTGCCGGACTTTTGACTTTAAAAGCTAATGCAGCTTCTTCCCTGCATACTACGGTATTGGATTACGCTAAATTTATTCAAGCTATTATCAAAAATAATGGCCTTCAGGAAAAAACAATAAATGAAATGTTATCGTCCCAAATCAATGTCGAAATTGATGGACCCATTTGTATTTGTGTCGATAAATGCACAGGAACTCTTTCGCCATCTGTTTCATGGGGGCTTGGATGGGGACTTCAAGAAACAACAAATGGTATATCCTTCTGGCATTGGGGTCATAATCAAGGCTTCCAAAGCTATGTAGCTGGGTTTAAAAATGGTGGAGCTATCTTGATATTTACTAATAGTGATAACGGACTGCAAGCTATTTCAGAAATTATTTGTGATATAACTGGGATAGAACATCCAGCTTTGACTTGGCTGAATTATACGTAACGCCGCGTGCAAGTTTTAATTTAACCTCCACAACGATAACCGACGTCCCGCGGCCCAGACCGCGGGATCCAATGGTTATCTGGTACATTGACACAAAAAACCAAAAAAGAATAAATTATGTCGTCATTAAATTATGAAATGATCGAACTAGATCTCGCGGTCTGGGCCGCGGGACGTCGAAATACACTAAGTTGGGTAAATCAAAGATTTTTAAAAAACTTGCCCACCGCGTTACGTAGTAGTATAAGGAATCTGTTCTGTCGTAGATACTTTATGCCGTAATTAGTGTTGCAGCCAAAATTGGGGCAGTTTTGCGTTGAGTTCAATAAAGCTAAACATCCGCTTTAGTTTTGACATCATTTGAACCTAAAGCATCGTCTGTTATTATGGGTTCTAAGGGAATTACGGAAAAGCCAATCCTCTTGGCCAATGCGTCCAATTGTTTTTCCCTTTCCCTTTCTTCTCGTGCACAACATTTCGCAAAACCTATAAAGATTATGTGCGCAGCAAAGCATACTGTACTAGAGAAAAGAAGTATATTGGCTATACTCTGAGAACCCACCATTGCTACTCCACCAGCAACTGTTGAAGACCCAGCTCCAATATACAAAAAGCCATTACCAAGTACCTCAGCCACATTAGCGCTTTTTCTAAAAATCCACCTACTTCGAATTAGTGAACTTACATTATCTTCATAGTCTTTCTCTAATGCACTAACTACCCTACTGGCTCGTGAAATTACATTAGCTTCGTGGCCTTTTTTCTCTAATGCACCACATTGTGCTAATCTAGGAGGACTTGAGATTTCATCAGGTAGCGGTGTCCCAAATGGCCCACATCTTGGCCCAAATGGATCAGCTGCCACCAATGGCAAATTTATAATTAGTGTAGCAGCGGCCAATGCCAAAAATAATTTTTTTATTTTCATCACATCTAAATGTAAATTGGAGAGCTACCTAAATGCTGAGCTAATATCATTAAAAATTAGTTAATAATTAAAAAAGAACCTGGATATGGCAAAACCATACCAGGTTACTCAGGCATCACTCTACTACTTGAAAAAATACTTCAAACAACTTTTGCTAGAGCAGAACTATGTGCTGCCCCCTTACCGTCATCCTCATCCACTATAGGACAATTTAAAGCTGTCACTGAAAAACCAACAGCATCCGCTAGCTTATCAAGTTGATTTTCACGTTCTCTTTCTTCTCTTGAACTACATTTAGCTAAACCAATTAAAGTAACGTGCCCCGCAAAGCATACAGTACTAGTAAAAAGAAGAATATTAGACACGTGATCAGAACCAACCATCTTTACGCCACCAGCAATAGTTGCAAGACCAGATCCCAAATACAAAAGTCCATTACCAAAAGCTTCTGTAAAGTTAGCGCATTTTCTAAAACACCACCTGTACTTGATAAGATCTTTCACGTTATCTTCATGGTCTTGCTCAAGTAATCCAACAATTTCTTTGGATCTCACCTCACCTAAATGTGTACGAGCATCATGGTGTTTTGGACCATCAAGCTTACCCATTTCTATAACATGATCTACTTTTCTTGTAGCCTTATCAACCATCTCTAGCACTTCATTCCCTGCTGAAGTGCCAAAAAGCCCTGCTATCCCTATGCTCGTAACAAGTGCAAAAAATTTGTATTTTAGTATCATTGTGTTCACCAAACGTTAAATCCTGTGATTATAGACTCACACACAGATCTTTATATTTAGTTAACGGCAATATTTATTTATTGGAGGCCAGATCAAAATGAGAAATATTTCTTATAATTAACGTAAAATTAGCAATACATTGTTTAAATGCAATTTAAGTTAATCTGATGAGTCAAGCTAATCAGATTATAAGCCCAAGGAGACAAAATAAATGTTTAATAAAATGTTACTCTTTATGAGTTTACTTACGGTTTCACTGAGCGCAGCGTGCTTAGCAGAGGAATCTGCTGATTTTAGGCCGACGTCATCAGCTGCTGCAGCTGCAGCAGCTTCACCTTCAGTTGCTACTTCGCGCCTTATTCTAGGCTGTGTTCAAGTAGAGGCAGACATACCTGACTCAACCATTAGGTTTCTCAGCTCACTGAGCATCAGCACTTTGGCTCAAAAATTGCTAGAAGATGTTACAGGGTTGCATGGAACAATTGCTCTAAGAATTGGAGAAACGAGAACTGGTGCATGCTGGCACGCGCAAACAAAAGAGATTCTAATATCCCAAAACCATAACAATTTGCTTGTTTTTGCCGAAAGCTTCCTATGGGAATTATGCAACGCAGCCAATCCACATTTTCAAGCAAATAGCTTCCTTACCGAGGCTCCTTCTGCTGATTTATATGCGTTTTGCACTGAAGCGGCAGAATTTTTAACGCAGAGAAGACGTAGTATCATTTTAAAAAGCTATTGGGAAGTGATTCATAGTGATAGCAAGCATGCAGACCTTAGACGTCAAGTAGAATCAGCTCTTCCTTTCTTCAAAAGACTCACTCTTAGATATCTTGCCCCAAAAATATCTTTCCTCAAACCCAAGTTCGGGTGTCACGAAACTTTTTCAAATTGCTGGAGTAGTGTGAATCGTGTGCGGTATAAACGTGCTAATGGTCAAAGAACCTCGCATGCTGAGCTTTATAGGAAGCAGTGGCTTGATTACCGTAAATGGGCTACTGGCGAAGGGAGAGAACCTATTGTGGAAGATACATTCTTAGAAAGAGTTAGACCAATCCTTAAAGAAGCCGGGGCAGATTTATCTCTCTTACATCCTCAACCTGGTTATCTAGGAACCTTGCTAAATGCCATATCTGTTAGATTCTTCTCTTGGTTATGGCGAGATCTTGCTAGATGCCATGGCTGCTGCTAAGGCGCCCCATTTAGGAACCACCTCTAAACTGATGGATACTCACAGCAAACATGCAGAGAATTTACTATTTCAATAATCTGCTGGCAGCCAATGGCCTTCTTCCATATCTGCCATAGCTTGCAGCATATTTATGTAATTCCGCCCAAATTTGTCCCAATTGCTGCAATTCACTCACGTCTTCTTTTGAAAGCACTATAGTTATTGGATTTCTAGAATAGAAACATTGGAATACTCTTTGAAGCCAGAGTGTTTCTTTGCTTTGAATAGGCCACAGGATCTGGTTAATAGCCCTTTCAACTCGAAGCAACCATTCAATCTCTGGAAGTGTTTTACCAAGAGGACCTTCTATCCAACCCATATCTAAATAATGGTATTTATCAGCGTCATAATCAATTATGTTGCCATCTTTATCTTTTTTACAGTCGTCATAAACAAGAATAGAATCCGGCTTAGTATTCAAAGAATAAAATTTAATGTTTGCACATCCTTCATCTAATGAATTAATAGCAGTAAGGACTCCTTGAAAATCAAAAGATTGTCCACAGGCCAAAACCACCACATTTCTATCCTTCAAATCTTTTACGGGAAATTCAGACGAGACAGGATGTAAATCAGAAATTTTAATTCCTACTTTATGGTGAATGCGATCGACGTTATCTGTGTAAACATAGACTTCTTTTTTTGACCACCTAAGTATATTGATTATTTCAAACAAAGCTTTGTGAGCAGGGGTTACCTCGTGCTTACAATTGAATATAGTGCCCCATATACCACCTACACGACTAATGCTACTTTGATCTGCAAACAAACTATGAATAAAACTTTGGAAACTATCTTCAGTGGCTCTATCATGCGACGGCATTTTTTCAAGTCCTATACCTTCCATAAACTCTATGAGTGTTGGAACAAATCCGTCTGAAATACCTGCCCCAAAAGTAATAACTACAGTGTCTGAACCACTAATGTCTTTAATCAACTTAGGATATTTAACTCTTGCACACTGCGGAGGTTTGTGCATTTTAGAGCTTGTTGTGAAATCAATAGATTCAGCATATTCCCCTTCCCCATGGTATTTAATAGCTTTATCGCCTAATCGATATACGTAAATTTTACCAGCCTTTGTATCATAAATAGAGTTAGGTGTATGATCAGTTAGTTGATACAAGCTATAAATAACAACACTTGAGTAACCTTTATCTATACGAAAAGATTTGCCATCAGACTCACGACAACTAACACCTGTCGTATCCTTACCTGCATCCATCAGATTCCGAAAGGCATCGTCAGCAGAAACAAAAACAGATGCCGTATGATAAAATTTAACTGTTGCAGTGTCCCCCCTAAGCCCTAAATCACTGGGAAAGTAACAAACTTCAGCTGCAACCAAAAAAGATACAGCGCCTTGAAAAAAGATGATAACCAACAAAGACTTTAATAAAAATATTTTAAACATTTTAAATTTCAAAAATACACTATTTTGGTAAAATATATACTTTTATCGTAATCTACGTCAAATTTTTATTATTTTTAATTTTGGGGCTGGACCCGATAACTAGGATAAAAAGTTTTAACCCATTATTTTAATTGGTCCATTTATTTTGAGCTACTGGCTCTATCATTAGTAATTTTGGGAGTTAAAGTTGTTACAAAAAATCCTGTTCTCTTACCCAATGCATTAAGTTCTATTTCAATTTCTTCAACCTTACTTGAAGAATACCTCGCTAATCCTATTAAAACTAAATTCAAAGCGCTACAAACCGTACTCGCCAAAAAAAAGTAATTTGTTAAAGGTGGAAAAAGGCTAATAGAGCCACCAGAAATTATAAAAAGTCCAGTGCTACAATGAAACAAGGTGTTTCCCCCAACCTCACTAATATTAGCTAGTTTTCTACAAAACCACCGCCGCGAGAGCAGACTGATTACTCTACTGTTAATATGATTCTTATTCACTGATAATTCTGTTTCTCTAACCCAGTTATTTTTTATGCAAGCTCTGGGTTTTTCATCGTCTATATCAATTACAAAATCAAGGGAAGTACAAAAAGATACTCTACAAAAAATCGTAAAAATAATTAATATTGCGCTATTTACTTTCATTGTTCCTCACCACCGCAAAAGCAGTAATTTTACAATACTAAATGATGGTTAATATTTTGGAAATTATGTAAAAAATAGTAATAATGCATATTATATTATCTTGATTAGTTTTTAATTGTATTTCCATCTTAAAAAATATATAATTCAGGTTTACTATAAATAGAGTTTTTAAAAATGCAACTTCGTAATATCGCTATCATTGCTCACGTTGACCATGGAAAGACCACTTTGGTTGATAATATGTTAAAACAAAGCGGAACCTTTCGCGCAAATCAGCATGTGGCTGAGCGCGCTATGGATAGTAATGACCTTGAGCGTGAGCGTGGGATTACTATTTTGGCAAAGTGCACATCCTTAAGCTGGAATGATTACCGGATTAACATTGTTGATACTCCAGGGCACGCTGACTTTGGTGGTGAAGTTGAGCGAATTTTAAGCATGGTGGACGGAGTAATTATTTTAGTGGATGCTGCTGAAGGGCCATTACCACAAACTAAATTTGTGCTTGGAAAAGCGTTGAAATTAGGATTGCAACCAATGGTGGTTATCAACAAAATTGATCGTCAAGATGCGCGTCCTGAAGAAGTTTTAAATGAGATTTTTGACCTTTTCGTCGCCATGGATGCAAGCGATGAGCAGTTAGATTTCCCTATTTTGTACGCATCAGGACGAAATGGTTGGGCCGTGCGCGAACTGGGTGAACCGCAAGAAAATCTTATTCCAATGTTTGAAGAAATCGTCAAACATGTTCCAGCGCCAAAACAAAAAGCAGAGGGGCCATTTTCGATGTTGGTAACAACCTTGGAATATGATTCGTATTTGGGGCGTATTTTAACTGGGAGGGTGGAAACAGGTTCCGTTAAAGTTAACATGCCAATACGCGTGTTTAACCAAGCATCAGAGCAAGTGGAACAAGGGCGAATTGCTAAACTTTTAAGCTTCCGTGGGCTAGAGCGGATTGCAGTTGATGAGGCCTATGCCGGTGACATTGTTGCCATTGCTGGCCTTGAAAAGAGCACCGTTTCCGATACGATTTGTGCCATGGAAGTGACTACGCCCATTAAGGCACAACCAATTGACCCGCCCACTTTAGCAATGACCTTTTCAATTAATGATTCACCGCTTGCTGGTCAAGAAGGCACAAAACTTACTTCACGAAACCTGCGTGACCGACTTATGCGCGAATCAGAAGGTAACGTGGCTATTAAGATTAGTGAGGCTTCTGACAAAGATGCTTTTGAAGTTGCCGGACGCGGGGAATTACAGCTCGGAGTTTTAATTGAAACCATGCGTCGTGAGGGTTTTGAAATATCAATTAGTCGTCCGCGGGTTTTATATAAAAATGATGAAGAAACTGGCCAACGATTAGAGCCAATTGAAGAAATTATTATCGACGTTGATGAAGACTTCGTAGGTACTGTAGTTGAGGCGTTAAGCCTACGCAAAGCCGGAATGAAAGACATGTTCCCTTCGGGTGGCGGTAAAACTCGCATTGTCTTCCACGGACCTTCTCGTGGATTAATTGGCTTTCATGGTCAATTTTTAACGATTACTCGTGGTACTGGCGTGATGAACCGTATGTTCCATAGCTATGGTGCCCATAAAGGCGGTATAGAAGGTCGGGCTAATGGAGTGCTTATTTCCAACGGTACAGGTGAAGTAGTTAGCTTTGCTTTGTGGAAGCTTGAAGAACGCGGAATCATGTTTGTGGTGCCAGGAACTAAGGTTTATGAGGGTATGATCATTGGTGAAAACAGCCGCTATAACGATTTGGAAGTTAACCCGTTGAAAGCTAAGCAGCTTACCAACGTGCGAGCTTCAGGAAAAGATGAAGCAATTCGCCTAACGCCACCAAAAATTATGACCCTAGAGCAAGCAATTACTTATATTGAAGAAGATGAACGGGTAGAAGTTACACCAAAATCAATTCGTATTCGTAAAGCAATTTTAGACCCTAACGAACGCAAAAAATTCGAAAAATCAAGCAAAGGCTAAAGTGACGTTTAATGGGATCTGCAAACTCTCAATATTAGCCCAAGGCCAATGCGCTCTGGTTGCTCCTTTTGTTTTTTTGTGGATTACCATACTTCATTCTATTTTGGGAATAGAACTAGCACATTTAACGACGATTCTGATCGGTGCTGTAATTGTTGTGTACCAGCAGTTCAGTGCCCAGCAGGAAGATTTAATCGATGGTTTTTATGATCATTGCCGTTTTAATGGGGTAAGTAACTTAAGCTATGCCTTAGCAAAAGCATTCAGTGTTTGGCTAACCACACTTTTTCCTATGGCTTTGCTACTTGTACTTTTTGGATTTGAATTAATAACAACAATACTAATAACAATGCAATGGATGCTTTTAAATACTTGCATTGCATGTCTGATGATATTTGTACCAATATCAAACTATAAGGCCAACCCGCTAAATTTATTATTAGCATGGTTACCATTACTAATTGCACCTATAATTTTTTTAATTGATTATCTTCAGTATTATAATAAAAATAGTCTATTGATTTTCTTAGGATGTGATATAATTATTATGTGTACTGTTTTTTTACCATTTTATTTTAATAGGCTTAAAGTGTAAAAATGTTTTTTCTAACCCCTAAATTTTGGCGCCAAAACAACCTTTTAAGCCGAGTTTTACTACCTGCATCTTGGGGTTACGAATACATTAGTTTATGGCATGAAAAACGAGTTAAAACCCAAAAAGTTTCTGTACCGGTAATTTGCGTTGGTAATTTAGTAATGGGTGGCGCAGGTAAAACCCCAACCGTTATAGCGCTTATTGATATTTTAAAAAAGGTAGGACATACTCCTCACATTTTAAGTCGCGGTTATGGTGCCGTAGTAAAAGATTCAATCCGAGTTGACCAAAACAAGCATAACTATTTACAAGTAGGTGATGAAGCATTATTGCTTGCAGAAAAGGCAACAACCTGGGCAGGTGAGGACCGCGTGCTTTCCGCCAAGTTAGCCATTAGCCACGGAGCAACTGTAATTATTATGGATGATGGGCTACAAAATTACACTTTGCACAAAGACATTAGCTTGCTAGTAGTTGATACACTGCAAGGTTTTGGAAATGGAAAAGTATTTCCAGCGGGGCCATTACGGGAATCTCCCCAACGGGGAATGCGCAAAGCAAATATTGTTGTGGCTATTGGTGATGGTGCATTACCCAAAGGAATTCTAAGCGCAACTCGTGCATATATAAAAACAACTGACGCAATAAATCCAAGACAAGTAATTGCTTTTGCAGGACTTGGGTACCCAGAAAAATTTAACAACACTTTACAAAATTATGGATTCGATGTTAAACACTTCATCCCATTCCCTGATCATCATCCATACACAATCCCTGAATTGGAACGGTTGGTAAAAATATCATATCGCAGGAAAATTGATTTGATTACTACAGCAAAAGATTTCCTAAGAATTCCTGAAAAATTTAAGAAAAGCGTTTCCGTATTAAATATAAATTTGGAATTTAGTGAACCAGAAAAATTGCATGATTTAGTAACAAACGAACTTGAAGCTGAATTTGGTAAAATTGTAAAAATCAAGTAAAATAACGCAATAGCAAAAAATTTCAGTACAATTATCATGTGGAAAATCCTTGCCTTTATTGGAATAATAGCCATTTACGGAGGTCAAAAACCAGAAAATATAATGTCTGGAGCGAATGAACAAAATAAAATTAGTTTCGGCAAAGCACCAGTGATCACAGCCAACACAGACTATTTAAAAATGAAAAGCGCTTCAAAATTTGTGAAAGATGTTGATATTGACGATGTTATTGCCCAAAAACTCATTAGCAATTACCACATAGGTGATATTAAAAAGATTTTTGAAGCAGACCAGATGCTAAGCATTTTTATGCTACTAGGGCGCCTTATCATAATTTTAGTAATATTCACTATCCTTTGGAAAACAATTAATCGCTTTACTTTGCGTTTCGTTAATTCCGTAATTAAGAGTACACATAGCTACAGTGAATACACTGATGAACAGTCTTTAGCCAATACGGCTACACCGATTTTAAATTCAATTTTGCGTTGGGTATTAATATCCATTACTTTATTAATTGTGCTAACAGAAATTGGTGTAGATATTATGCCAATTATCTATAGCTTTGGGGTTCTGGGTTTAGCAATTTCAATTGGTGCACAAACCCTAGTACGTGACATTATTTCCGGTATTTTGACTCTTTTTGAAGGTATTGTTGCGGTTGGAGAAACTGTTGAGCTAAATGGTCAGGTTGGTACCATTGAATCCATGTCTCTTAGAGCTATCGAGTTCCGTCATAGCAATGGCAAAATGCAAGTAGTGTCTTTTTCAGAGATTAATAGCTTGCTTAATTTATCACGGAATTATTCCAATTGTAGTATTGTTGTACCTGTTAGTCATAAAACTAACATACTGAGTGTTGAAGAAATGTATAAAGATATTTTTAAGAAATTAAAAGATGACAGTCAATGGGGCAGCTCTATCATTGGCGATATTACCCTATCAGGAGTATTATCAATAACCGAAACAGCGACATATGTTGGGTGTTCGATTCGCACATTACCTGATCCCTATGATTTGTTTGGCAAAGAGTTCCGCAGGCATGTTCATATTCAACTGCATGAACGCAAAATTCAACTGCCACAAATTGCTAATGTTGTTGTGAATAGTTAGGTCCATTTTATGCTGACTAGTATTGATATTTTGTCATTACATGAATTCGAGTGTGTAAGAGAGGCTAAAAAGCAGGAAATTTTGCTTTTAAAAAGAATACGTCGCTTAGCAGTTGGCCCAGATATCACATTTTATTTCGAAAACATTCAAACAATTTGGTGGCAAATTCAAGAAATGCTACGCATTGAAAAAGGCGGAGAAGCCCAAATAGATGACGAGCTTCGCGCTTACAACCCTTTGATGCCTGTAAACGGACAAAATGGTTATGAAATTTCAGCAACGATGATGATAGAAATAGACGACCCAATACGCCGCCAGGTAGTCTTAAAACAACTATTTGGAATCGATCAACATATTAGCTTCACCTGGAAAAACAACAAGATTTCAGCATTTAGCATTGACCCAACAACAGAGCGTAATCGAGAATCCGATCAAAAAACTTCGTCAGTACATTTTTTGAAATGGTTACTTTCAGCTGAGCAAGTTAATGATTTTTTAAATAATGAAGTAAGCCTAAACATTAACAACTCTCATTACACTTTTGAAACAGTTTTGCCTTTAGCCCTTAAAAATAGTTTTAAAGATGATTTTGGCCTATAGCTCAAACTTTTAAAATTATTTCTTAATAAGTCTTTGTATTGCAATTGTCTGCTTGTGCCATTCACGTACTGGTATAGCCGGTGAACCAGCCACGGTTTCCCCTGGCCCAACATCTCGCATTAAACCACTTTGTGCTGCAATCTTAACACCATCGCTAATATTTAAGTGCCCAGCAATACCTACTTGGCCCGCTGCAATTACAAACTTACCAAGTTTAGCACTACCAGCAATACCCACTTGAGAAACAATCACACACCCATCACCCAACTCGACGTTATGGGCAATTTGCACCAAATTATCGATTCTACAGAAATTACCAATAATGGTGTCGTGTTGGCTACCACGATCAATGGTTGTATTTGCTCCGATTTGCACGTCGTTACCAATGCGCACGCAACCTACTTGAGGTATATCAAAATGACCACGTTCATCCATATGAAAACCAAACCCTGATTGACCAATTTTGGCACCAGGCTTTATATACAACCTATCCCCTGCAATACAGCTAGTTATGGTTACACCATATTCAAGCAAACTATCCTTACCAATTTCTGTACGCTCACCAACCATACAATGACTACGAATAATTGTATTTTCACCAATTTTCGCATGAGCTCCAATTACTGCAAAAGGTTCTACTTGGCAATTTTTTCCTATTAAAGAAGTTGGGTGAATACTTGCTAAATTAGAAATTTCACCTGTTGATTTTGGCAGTGGATAAAAATACAAAGCAGCCTTGCCAAATGCACGATATGGAGTAGGAGAAAACAACCCTACAAGCCCTTTCGGCAAAAGGTGCCTATCTTCTTCTTTCAATATGCAAAACCCATGTTTAGCATCTATCAAAGAATTTTTATACTTTGAATTGTGGTAACAAGCCAGAACATTCTTAGGCAGATTATCAAGTGGACCAACATTTTCTACGAATACATCCACAGCCTCACAACTAGCACCAATCATTTTGGCCAGCTCTTGAACAGTAATTGCTGGTGACTTTTGAAAAAACATAGCTACTTACCTATTTTTTGAATATCTGGAATACGTTTATTTAATTTTTCAATAATTGCATCTGTATGGTTTAATTGGTCATCAGCAACCAAGGCTACTAATTGCTTATCTGTGGATGTGTTAAGAAACAAATCAATCTTATGTTCTTTGTGATGCTGACGAATAATACCCTCAAGCTCTTCTTCAATATGCATATGAATTTTTCCAAATTTTTGATTCAACGCATCACGCTCATGCTGAAATTCTTGATCAATCTCTGCTACTTTTTTATCTAAAGCTGCCTTACGCTTTGCTAAATTTTCTGATTTAACGTTTTTCTTTTGTTGCATAACTTGAAATTCAGTATATTCCTTACGTAACTCTTTCTCTAATTCTTGAATACGCCCTTGTGCCATAGCATTAGCTTCCCCAACCAGCTTAGCTAATTGCTGAAACGGTTTAGCTTGTTCACGCACACGCTCCAAGCTAATTAAACCGATTGTTAAACCTGTAGTTTTGTAATGTGGCTTTAATAAAAAATAAGCAGCCGTAATTCCTACGGCCGCTAATATTATATGAAAAATATATGGAAGAAAACGCCTAAACATTTCTAGAACATATTGCTAAATTGCAACTGAATAGATCTCTTTTCGTCGTATTTCTGACTCATGTATGGAATAGCATAAGTTACACCAATTGGCCCAAACGGAGATGTCCACAAGACACCAACACCAGCTGCAGCTCTTATCTTCCTATCACTGACAGAATTAGCATCTGTTTGTCCAGGATCCCATAAACAACCCCAGTCATTAAAGACGCTTCCGCTTATCTTCCAGTCATCCGGCAAACCTGATGGGAATTTAAGCTCTACGCTAGCACGCCACATTCTGGTACCGTTCAATGGATCTTTGGTGACCTTATCACGTGGACCAACACCTTGGAAATCAAAACCACGCAAATCTGTATACCCCATTGAGAAGCTATCAACAATACGTATAGTTTTTCCAAGTTTTTGCATTACACCTGTTTGAGCTGAGGCTTTTAGGACAAAATCCTCACTCACTATTGGGTAATACCCTTTTATTCCCCAAACATGTTGCAAGTATTTAATAGTACCACCAACACCAGCAAAGCCTGTTTCATAACTTAAATCAAAACCTTTAGTTGGGTTCATACGACTATCCAACTTACCAAAGTGAATTGTTTGAGTTATTTCCGACAACGTAGCACTTTTAGCTTGTGATTTCATAATTGAAGAAGCATCGCTATTAATGCCTGTAATTTTTTCGGAACGAATGTTATAGCCAAGATTCTGCCACCACATGTCACTCAAGCTATAAGCTAATCCAAAATTAGAACCTAAAGTGTTGTTTTTGTGAGATCTTGAATATTTGTCCTGCTTAGCTGAAACTGTCACCGAACCAAGTAAGTCACGATCCAAAAACGCAGGATCATCCATTCCAACATCACAACCCATGCTCTTCTTAGAAATCATTGTCCCGCCTCGTACTGTTTGACCACTACCACGGAAGTTGCGTTCCTTCGCTGTAAATGAAGCAAATGGGCCGTCTAGCGTTGAATATCCTAAACCAAAGTTTAATTCTCCAGTTTTCTGTTCTTCAACCTCAACATTCAATTTTGCTTTATCAATCGCCGAGCCTTCTTCTGGTTGCACATGCGCTTCTTTGAAATACCCTAGATCTTTCAAAGCTCGCTCAGCATCTTTAATTTTCTTGCTGTTATAAGCATCACCTTCATGAATTCTAATCTCGCGCCTAATTACATGATCACGGGTACGATCGTTACCCTTTATAGTAATATCTTCAATATAAACCCTAGGACCTTCTTTAACGTTAAATACTATGTCAGCCACACCAGTTTCAGCATTTTTACTAATATCTGGCTCTATGTTAATAAACGCGTAACCCATAGTACCTAATGCTTCGGTAAGTTCCTTAATTGACTTATCTATTACTAAACCACTATAGCTCTCACCTTTTTCGATCAATATACACTCTTTAAGCTTTTCAATATCTACCGACTTAATTTCAGAGGTAATCTTCACATCGCCAAACTGATACTTACGACCTTCATCAATTGTAAAAGTTAAAAAATATGCTGTTTTATCAGGGCTAAGCTCCGCAATCGCAGAAGTTATGCGCATATCTGGAAAGCCATTGTCATTATAAAATCTTTTGATTTCCTGTTGGTCGTTAAGGAAGCGATCCGGATCATAAAGATCATCATTCACAAAGAAACGATACCAGCGCCAAACCTTGCTTTGTAAAACTTTTTCCAAACGAGAACCAGAAAATGTTTTGTTGCCTAGGAAATTTACTTTACGAATAAATGTAGTTGGACCTTCTTCTATTTCAAAAACCAAATCAATACGATTTTCTGGTAAGCGAATAATTTTTGGATCAACTTTTGCGCTGAAACGTCCAAGACGCCTGTAAATTTCTAGAATTCTTTGCTGCGCTGCTTGAATTTTTGCATATGACAAAACTTCTCTAGGGCGTAGCTGAATTTCTTTTTTAAAGTCAGCATCTTTAATTTTTTCATTACCTTCGTAAGCAATTTTATTAATGATCGCATTTTCTTCTACTTCAATTACGACAATTGATCCTTCACGATGCACTTTTACATCATGAAAATAACCAGTATCAAATAATGATTTTAAACATTGATCAAGCTTATCGACATCAACCGTATCCCCAACCTTTACCGGCAAATATGAAAGTATAGTTTGATTCTCAATACGGTTATTCCCGCTGATACTAATCTGAGAAATTTTTTGCCCATCACCATATACAAGGCCAAAAGACAATAAGATAGCACATAAAATTTTTATCATAAAGGTAACCATCCTCGAATCATTTGAAATATTTTAAAACGCATTAAATCATTCCATGTGGAATAAATCATTAAACTGATAACCATTGCAAACCCAGTACCAAAAACAATCTTTTGAACCATTTCAGGAATCGGACGACGGATTACCCATTCGATTGCTGTCATTAAAATTTGCCCGCCATCTAGTACTGGAATTGGGAATAGATTCAGCACGCCTAAATTTATTGACATAATGATCATAAACCACAACATGGCTCCCACACCAATTTTTACACTTTGGGATGCCATATCACCAATTGCAAGCATACCACCCAGCTCTTTGCCTTGACGTTGACCAGTGATTAGCTCACCAAGACCTACGACAATTGATTTGCTCATAAACCAAAAGGTTGAAAAGGACTCTGGCACAACGCTAGAAAGTGAGATTTTTTTAAATTCCATCGCAAGGCTAGGCTTAATTCCCAAGACTTTCTCAGTAAGTGGAATTTTTAAGTCAACCTGTTTGCCATCACGCTCAACCTTAACAACAAGTTCACTGTGCTTACCACTACGAATAAATGGCAAAACTTCCCCAAATTCATAGATAGCTTCGTCATTCACCCTAACAATACGATCATTTGCCATTAAACCGTGTTTTGCACCAATTCCTGTAGGTTCCACAAACCCAACAACTGGTGGTGTAATTGGCTTACCATAAACCGCAAATAAAATAATCATTGCTAAAATTGCAAATATGAAATTAGCCAATGGGCCACCAAAAGCAACTTGAATGCGCTGCCATGGAGTCTTGGAATGCAGAGTTTGATTACGTTCTTCGTCGGTTAGTTGGCTAATAATGCCAGCATCAGCAGTAGCGCTAGTAGCATCGGCATCGCCAAGCATTTTAACGTATCCGCCCAAAGGAACTATATTAAACGACCACCTAGTACCAAACCTGTCAGTAAAACCAAATAATTCTGGACCAAAACCAATAGCAAAAGTTTCAACTTTAACTTTGTTTCTTCTTGCAAACCAAAAATGCCCCCATTCGTGCGCAAAAACAATTACAGATAATAAAACAATGAATGGCAAAAAATATTCTAAGACCCAAGTGAACAAAGCTAATGACTCCCGCATATAAATATCTGGCACTATATATAGTGTTACGTTATATTAGGGAGAAATAAAAGAGGGTTTTTTAACTAATCTTTAAATATATTCAGTTTTTACTCGCCTGTGTGGTAATTCAGTGCAAAATTGTAACTACACTAAAGCAAAGATAAAAAATTTAAGAATAATTTTAAATTATCGAGACTTATTTTTACTTATTTAAATCGAAGTTTCCTACGAATTTTTACATAAAATGCCCCAGCACCACCATCATTTGGCGCAGCAAATGCGTAACCCGTAACTAATTCAGGCATACTTTGCAACCACTTTGGAACTTGTTCCCGCAAAATACTGGGGTTACCTGGGGAACCTTTTCCAGTAATAACAATTACCCAACGCCAATCTTTATATATGGAGTTTTTTAAAAAATCTCTTAAGGCCTGCTCACCTAAAACTTGAGTAAACCCGTGTAAATCTATACGGCCTTCAATTCTAACGTTCCTAAGTTCATTTGCATGCAATACCACAACTTTTTGAGTTATCTTCACATGAGGAACCGGTAATTGAAGCTTTTCAGAAGCTTTAACAAACCCTGATTCCTCAGGGATTACCTTATCACATTTTGTACGATGAACATCCTTGGTAAAACTTGCCCACAATTCTTGGTCTTGCGGAGTAAGTTTTTTAGTCATAAAAAAATTTCACGAATAAAAACTTTGCAATGCGCTATTAATATCAGAATATTTAAAGAAAAATCCGCTTTGTTGCAACCTATTCGGCACTGCACAAACTCCTTTTAGCAGCATTTCTTTTCCCATTTGCCCAAAAATAATCGACACTAACCAATCAGGCAAATATTTGGGTGATTTCTTACCAAACTGCATTGCTAATAAATTAGAAAATTCAGCATTAGTACACGTTTTAGGAGCAACAATATTAAAAGGCCCACTAAGTTCTTGATTTTGCAATATATGCCAAAATGCATTAATACAATCTTCCATGTGCACCCACGACATAACCTGAGTACCTTGGCCAAAAATCGTACCCAACCCCAGACGAAACTGATTTTCAATACGTTTTAATATTCCACCTTTGGGGCCAAGCACCACACCAAGCCTTGCAAAGCAAAGCCTTGTGTCATCTCCAAGTAAAGATTTTGCAGAATCTTCCCAAGCCGCACACAAGCGATTACAAAAATTTTCATCCTCTGGAACAGGAGTATCTTCATAGCACTTAAGCTGTTGCCCCCAATAATAACCAACTGAAGATCCGCTAATAAAAGCTTTAGGTATACGTTGAAATTTACGCAGACTTGAGATCAAATCAAGGGTGGTTGTAATCCTACTATCATATAAAGTCTGTTGGTATTCTTTATTCCACCTCTTCATTATTGGTGCACCAGCAAGATTAATCACCGCATCCAACATGGGTAATTTTTCAATCTCTTGTAAATTTGTAATTACGCGATAATCACGCGGTACCAATTTTGAATTTTGGGTATAAAAAATAATTTCATACCCACGATTAAACAAAAAACTCGCTAAGTTTGAACCAATAAAGCCATTACCACCGGTAAATAAAACTGTTGCTACCATAATACCCTTGCTAGATTTATTATTAAAAATTGGCTACATTTGGCCGAAATCAATAAATTTTTAAACATATGGTCAGCCTAGCACAGCGAATGAATTCAATAAAACCCTCCCCTACTTTCGCAATGGTTGCAAAAGCTGCTGCTATGAGGGCAGAGGGAAAGGATGTAATTAGCCTAAGCGCAGGAGAACCAGATTATGATACCCCTCAATGGATTAAAGAAGCAGCCATAGAAGCCATGGCCAAAGGACAAACCAAATACACTGCAATAGGTGGAACGGCGGATTTAAAAGCAGCAATAGCGCAAAAACTAAAAAAAGATAATGGACTGACCTACAGTCATGAACAAATTATAGCCAGCACAGGTGGAAAGCAAGTTATCTTCAATGCGCTAATGGCAACTTTAAACAAAGGTGATGAAGTAATCATTCCGGCTCCATATTGGGTTTCCTATCCTGACATAGTGTCTCTATTCGAAGGCATACCTGTTTTTATTCATTGCTCTATCGAAAATAATTTCAAAATACAAGCAGAGCAACTAGATAAAGCAATAACGCCAAAAACCAAATGGCTTATTCTAAATTCCCCATCAAACCCAACTGGTTGTGTTTATAATGCAGATGAACTGTTAAGCCTAGCTGAAGTATTACGCTCTAATCCCCATATTACTATTTTAACCGATGATATATACGAATACCTTGTTTACGATGATACAAAATTTACTAACATCTTAAATGTTGCTCCTGATTTGGTAGAGCGTACTCTAGTAGTTAATGGAGTTTCAAAAGCCTATTCCATGACCGGTTGGAGAATCGGCTATGGAGCAGGCCCTAGCCACCTTATTAACGCTATGACTAACTTACAATCACAGAGCACTTCAAATCCATCATCAATATCCCAGGCAGCAGCGGTTGCTGCTATTAATGGTCCCCATGATTTTTTAAAGGAATGGCGCGCAAGTTTTTGCAAACGTCGTGATTTTGTATTAAATGAATTAACTGACATAAAAGAACTGCAATTAATCAAACCCAACGGCGCTTTTTACTTGTACATTGGGTGTAAGGGAATAATTGGAAAAACCACTATTGACGGAAAAATTTTACAAACAGATAACGATTTTTGTACCCATTTACTAGAAAATCACCATGTTGCCACAGTAAGCGGAGATGGATTTGGCTTATCTCCATATTTTCGCATCTCATATGCCACCAGCATGAGCAATTTAGAAAAAGCTTGCAGCAGAATAAAAAAAGCCATAGCCCAATTAAGGTAATAGTCGTTTTGATTTTAATAGCCAAGCTCATATAAAGACTTAAATTTCGCAAATCACACTCAAATTTTTATTGCAAATTAACATAATATTAATGCCTTTATTCCATGATTAGTAAGTAGAAAAATACTTTTTATCTCGCTATGGAGAAGTAAATGATAAGTTTTATCACAAAAAATTGTGCATTATTAGCTATTTGCCTTTGCACAAATTTATACCCCGCTCAACAGAACGACGAAAATTTTTTAGCACCCGAAACTGCCCCAAAATACACCAAAATGCGTCCTCCTCCAATTAAAGCATCCAAAACATGTGATTGCTCAGAACATGAAACAAATATAAAAAAATACAACCTTAACACATACAATCATGCTGGAAGAAAATTTTTTAGGCGCTGGTGCCTAAGTCAAAACATTTTAGCTAATGATAAAACATAAAGAAAACTCCATGGAAGCATGTCTCGTGGTTCTGTAATAGATTACGCAGTGTACAAGTTTTTTTAAAAAACATTTGATTTACCATGCTTAGTGTATTTCTACGTCCCGCGGACCAGACCATACCTTTATACATATCTTCGAGATTATATATGGAAAAATCTATAACTCTACGTCATCATGAGTAACCCACCACCCAAGGGTGGACTTGAACGTAATGACCTGATCTCGTCATCGCGAGCGTAGCGTCGCGATCCAGTCCTATAAATTCAATATTGATGCAAATCACTGGATTGTTACGCTCCTGCGGAGCTCACAAAGACGTCTTACAAAACTCAAGCTTTACGCCATGTTAAAGGGCTCCTCATGATGACGGGTTGGGTATGCCTAAACATAACAGCTTTGAATCAAATGGAGGAAAAAAGATGTGTATAAAGGTATGGTCTGGGCTGCGGGACGTCGGCTATCGTTGTGGAGATTAAATTAAAACCTGCACATTGCGTTAGATTTATAATTTTTATGCCACATGCAAATGCCACAAAACGTATGGCATGTTTAATGACACGTAAAAATAATGGACTATATTTACATATACTTTATTTTTTAAATTATCATTGTAAAAAAAAATAGACACAAAGTATTTTTTTTTATTTTGTTAAGAGAAATTTAATAATTTATCTCCATAATAACAATTGGATCAGACGATCTTTATTAACTTAATTTATATGGAGAATAAAATGAAAAACTTTAGAATTAAAAATATCGTACTATTATTAGCTGTTTGTCTTGGCACAACTGCTGCTTACTCATCAGGACGCTACCAAGGCGGCGGCGACATGACAGATGATATGTTATCATGTGGCAGGCCTTCTAAGCCACCTACTAAGCCAGTAGTGAAGCCTCTACCATGTATTGAGGAACCAGAATACGTAGCACCAAATACTTGTAAATGGACAGCAGTGTTAAATAGCGACTGTAGCGGATCTTATATAAGTGGTCTATTAAGTGTAAAATTAGGCCATTGCGGAACAGTAACAATTGATTCACATGGATGTATTACCAAACAAACACAAAAAGAAACAGTTCAAGCAATACATCTACTAAAAGTTCTATGTGCTGCAAATAGTAGATTCACCAAATGTTACTTTGAGCAACTAATTTCAGAATATGAAAAGTGCCCATGTCCTACAAAACCTAGAAGAGACTGCGACTAATAAACCAGTCAAAAACAAAAGATCCCGCCAAATGGTGGGATCTTCTTGAAACCAGAAAATAAGTTCTAGTTTTTATTTTTTTTAATAATTAAATAAGGAGCATTTATGAAAAAAACTATTTTCCATTCATTTATATTACTTGTTTGTTTGAGTTTTTCATGCGTGTATGGGTGCGAAACACCTTTTGAAAATGATGAAGCATGTAGTAAATTCTTGCAAATGCGCATAACAAATGACGAAGATTGCGATAAATTTGAAGTTATCAGGGAATATCTCGGCCCACATAAGATAACCACTAAAATAACTTGTTACCAAGAACTATGCGAAGGGTTAACAATTAAATTACTTAGCACCATAAAACTCATGGACGAAGTGGCCTTACGTGAAATTGAACGCTACAGAAGATCAGACGACATACTGTCAAGCGACTCCGAGTGTGATGATAGTGATAGTGACGATAGCACAAGCAATTGTAAGCTTAGCCCTCACAAAAAAAAGAAATGCTGGTTTTCTAGTTTAATACCACGGCCTTTAAAATGGCTATTTGAGTAAATTATTCATTAACTCTATTACAAATAACATAAACTATGACAGGAAGTCTGTGGTTTATTTTTCATACGCTAAGTTTATTGATTTGTTTATAAAGAATATAAGTTTAAAAAATTAGCTCCCCAGGTTACAAAAACCATCGACAATTACAAATAATTCTGCAATATCTTAAAAGATATAAATCAAAATTTGTTGTCAAATTTGAAAATAACAACATCAAAATTCCACCACTTCGTCAAGTATTTGGAGCATCTATGACTAGTTATCACCTATTTATACCACTGTTTATTTGTTTTAGCCTTACATCCCTGTACACATCAGAAGATGACATGGAATCACGCAGACATGCAATAATAGAAACGGTAATAAACAAAGATTTTAAGATTGAATTTCACGAAGGAGGAGGATTCACAATAAGTAGTGACAAAGCCATAAGCGTAGGCTTAATGCAGCAAATAATAAAACAAGTAACAATAAGAGGACTAATGGCTTCCGGGCAAACATACGACACTTTTCCACCCACTCACGTTCCTACTGCAAGCAGTACATTGATTAAGCATGCAGAAACTACTGACCCTCAACCAGAATGTTGCCTTTTATGGTGCATACCACAATGTTTGAGAAATTGCTTAAAAAGACTTTGCTGTTGTTAACTACACAAATACAAAATTATACCCTTTCCCGATTTTTCATTGTGGATTCCCGTTTTCACGGGAATGACAAAAACAGCGGTAATTATGTCATTCCCGTCCCCGATCGGGTCGAGGATAAACTCCGGCGGGAATCCATTTTGCTTAATGGTATTTTCGGGAAATAGTATCACACCCTTACTAAAATTTTACTAAGTATAAACATAGTCAATCTTAGTATATATATTTTAGATTAACCATATTTTAATGTATTTAAGCAAAAATAATAATTATACCTTATTAATTTTATTTTGCCAACATATGATATGGAGAACTTTATGAAAAACTTTAACATTAAAAATTATATATTTTTGCTGGCTTTTTGCTTAGCCACAACCGTTATATATCCTTCTTCTGATTGTGATGATGAATATGACACCCACTGTGTTGTAAGAAGCACCACTAAATTTAAATGCAACGCCTGGAAAATTTTAATTGCAAAAGAACGAGCATATTTCATTAGCAAAGAAGGCGTAACGGAAATAGCAATATGTGAAGGCAATCCCATTGTTAGAACAAAAAAAGAAGAATCCTGCACACCGTTTGGTTCTACAAGTAAACAAATTAAGGCCGCTATAGAACTAATAAAGAAGGTTCACATAGCACGAAGCAAAGATATGACCAACTTCATAGAGGAATTAGAATCTGGATACACAGCAAAATGCCATTGTCAAACACGCCACAAATAAAGGAAAAACGAATCCCGTCACTTGGCGGGATTATATAAGCTATTTCAAACCATAAGTGAAATAAAAAAATCAATAGGACCATATAAATATCTCTGGTTAACAATATTTTAATATTTTTAACTGAGAATAAACATTGAAACCAACTGGTTTTGTTTTAACTTTTAAAATGTGGAGAAACGTTATGAAGAATTTTTTTACTAAAACATACACACTAATATTATTTAGCTTAAGTATAGCAGCACTATCAGCAGCAGCACATGAAGTAGTCGAATTAAGAATAGTAGATGATATCTTAGACGCTGCTAGAACTCCTGCTGCTAGAATGCCAATGCAACAGTGTGTTTTAGATTTCTCAAGAGATGGCACTCAAAGTTCCGTATTTAAAATTACCGGATACCTACTGTCTAGTGGTGGTATAATTGGCGGAGACAGCCACAAAAAATTATATTGGGCTGATTTTTCATACCTAATGTGCGAATCACTTGCTGCATGGGTGCGCCAAAGCCCTGGTGATTTTCCAAAACTTGCAAATTTTTTCGATGATAAAAACGCAGTATATACAGCTTTTGGAAAGATAATTAATACCATAGACACAACCGAAAGAGAATTAAGCGCCCTAGCTGACCTTAAAAATTGTGAGGCTTTTGTGAAAGAAACTATGGATAAAGATTTACCATTACTTTTAGGCGAACTATTCAAGGCTTTGCCAGCTTCTTTATCTTCTGTTGGAAGCTTAGCAAAAGATCATCAGTCTGAAATTATTTCTGTAGCAAAAACATTTACACCAACAATTGCTAAGCTGGTAAATGTTTCATACCTTGGACTTTCTAAAGCATCAGACGCCGCATCAGCTGCCGTATCAAAATTGCTACAAGCAATTGAAGATGGGGAATGCTGCGGTTGTTTCCCAAGCTTAAGAAAAGGTAAAAAAAAATAACCAACAGCTAAAAATTACCAAGTAGGCACCAATCTACTTGGTAATTTTTGTAGATAATTTAATTTTCTTTTTTTAATATCAAACTACTAACAGTATTTTTAATTTAGATGGCAAATTACCGCTTAATTGGCTGCATGACTGGCACTTCGTGCGATGGACTAGATCTTGCCTATATAATAACAAATGGTAGTGACCAGTTGACCGTTGGGCCATCTACGACAATTCCTTTTGCTAGCAACTACCGCAACACCTTACGTAAACGAGTTACCCTAGGAACTGCACGCCATTTTATGGATGATGAATTAGCAAAAGATATTGCTAACTACCATGCCCACCACATAAAAGAATTTATACGACACAACCAACTTGAAGTTGATGCTGTAGGCTTTCATGGGCAAACAGTTTGGCACGACCCAACCAATAAACTAACTGTTCAATTGGGAGACTGCCAACTACTAGCCAATCAATTAAACATAAATGTAATTGGGAAAATGCGCCTTAATGATGTAGCAAATGGAGGACAAGGAGCACCTCTTGCCCCAATTTACCATCAAATAATAACTGCAAAGCTACCCAAACCATTAGTAATCTTAAATATTGGCGGCATTACCAACCTAACCTTAATTACTGAAAACGATCTAATCGCCGGAGACATTGGCCCTGGCAATGCGCTAATTGATGACTGGATGGCCCAACACACAGGAATTGCGCAAGACACAAATGGCGAATGCGCCACACGAGGCATAGTAATTCCGACTATTTTAAATAAATGGCTAGAAGACCCGTTTTTCACCCAGTCACTACCAAAATCGTTAGATCGTCTGTATTTTCACAAAAATTTAGATGATTGCCAAAAACTTTCAGTTGAAGATGGCGCCGCAACCCTAACGCAATTCACAATTCAAAGCATCGTTACAAGTTTGCAAAATTTACCAATACCACCACAACGAATAGTTGTCTGCGGTGGTGGTTGCCATAACCCAGTAATCATGAATGGCTTATGCCAAAATTTTGAGGAAGTGCTTAAAGTTTCTGACCTTGGTTTCAGTGAAGATGCGATAGAAGCACAATTGATTGCCTACCTGGCAGCACGATTTTTTGAAAACTTACCATCAAGTTTCCCCAGCACAACTGGAGTAAACGAACCGACAATAGCAGGACAATTATTTCTTGCGAAATGAATCCAAAGTCACAATATTTGAAGTGCCCTTAGCAGAATCGGACTTTTTAGAAGCCACCTTGTCTGACTTGTCGGGTTTATCAGCCTTAATCGTTTTTCCTGTTTCAACAGGCTCATCGGTTACCGGATTAAACTGTAGGCCGAACTTCACAGAAGGATCCACAAAACTTAAAAGTCCAGAATATGGTATGTACAATTTTTCATGGGCATCATCAAAACACAAAGTTACGTAAAATCCCTTGGTATCAGCCAACAGATCCCAAAACTCATACTGCAAGACAATGGTAATTTCATCCCCGTACTGATCACGCAAATAATCAGGCATTACAACACCAGGATGATCTGTAGCAAAAGTTACGTAGAAATGATGATTACCTTGCAAACCATGCTTCGCGGCATTGCCAATAGCTTTTTTAACTACATCCCGCAGGGCTGTTTGAACCATTGCTTCGTAATCAATAAGATCTTTTGCCACCAATTCCTCCTCTTAAAATTAAGTGGGGAGTATTCTGTTGCAAGGCTACTCCCCAAGCCCCTAAGAGGCTACCGCTTCAACAAACAGAGTTTGTTTAGGCAGCTGCTGCAGCAACACCACCAAAAGTGTTGTTGTTTGCCACAGTAGTCAAACCTGCAACCATACCCTTGCGGTTTTGGTTGGTAAACTTAACTGCTGTCTCTCTACGTGTGCGTAAAATTGCGACACTTATTAATGTTAGCCCGATAACGACGGAACCATACCGAGCGAAGAGCCTATCTTTACCACGCGTGTCGATCCTATGTCGCCCCCATAATATATGGTGGAGGCGCCGGGTACCGCCCCCGGGTCCACTACGCCTATTCCATAGACCGTTTATCGCTATAGATGCAAGCATCAGTATAAATATAGTACTTTTTACAAAGAATTCAAGAAGAACCGCTTAATCTTCTTGCTTTTTTGCCCTTGGGTGTGACGCTTTATAAGTTTTCATCATGCTAAACTCATCAATCTGAGTGTATACCTGAGTTGATGAAAGCGAAGCATGGCCTAGCAATTCTTGAATACCACGTAAATCATGGGAAGATTGCATTAAATGGGTCGCACAACTATGGCGCAAAGCATGTGGGGTAAGTGATTCTGGTAACCCATGCGTCCTTCTAAAATCACGCAAAGCTTTCTGCGCTAATGCTGCCTGCAATCGCTTGCCTTTTTCCCCATAAAATAATGGTGAATCTGAATTATTAGCATATGGTTGAACCTTTAGGTAATTTTCCAATAATTCTTTCACAGAATCAATTATTGGCACCTGACGCATTTTTTGACCTTTACCAACAACGGTTATAAATTTTTCGCTTAATAAATCTTTTTGATTTAAATTAAGAGCCTCGGAAATACGCATGCCTGTATTATATAACAATTGCATTAATGCTTGGTTACGCAAACCAACCCAAGGAATATCAGACATATCCTGAATAGTACTTGTAATTTCCATGGCTTGATCAATGCTTACAGGCCGCGGCAAAGTTTTTTGAGATTTCGGACTTTTAGAATGAAAAAAAGCATGATCATCAATAATTTGTTGCTGCAATAAAAAATTGCTAAAGTTCCTTAAACCAGCCAAACCTCGTATTGAAGACCTAGTATTTTTTTGCAATTTTCTTTGGTGCAACAACCAAGCCCGGATATCTTGCGGGATAATCCCTTTAAATTTCTCAACTGTAAGTTCATTATTATGATAATCTTCATAAAAATTTTTAAAGTCAAAAAAGTCCTGTAAGTATGCCTTTACAGTATTTGGCGAGCGATTCAAATTACTCAATTCTATCCGCCATTGCACAATAATTTCAGCAATATTTATCAAATTTTAAAACCTTTACCACATAATTAGAATTAATAGATTTATTTGTAATATAACATTGTCACCAGGTTTTGAAGAAATACTTTTAAAAAGGGGCCTTATTACCCCAGATCAACTGCACATTGCCTTAATGCAGCAGCAAAAAAGCCAAGCTTTTTTAAGTGAAATATTAGTTGATTTAAGATTTGTACAACCCAAAATTATGGGAGAGTTTGTTAGTGAAATTACGGGATACCCATATATTGATTTAGAAAATTTTTCAATAGACAGTAATTTAATTTTTAAATTTGGCAAAGAATTTTGCAAAATGCACTCAGCTATCCCATTTTGTTTAGATAACATTTTGCACATTGCAATGCTAGACCCTGAAAACGTGTTGGTTCAAGACATCTTAAAAAAATCTGCGGAAAACCTTTTTGAAAAAAAAGTTATTTGCAAGTTTTACAATACACACAAACAAGCATTCGTATATGCACTACAAAAATCAGCCTCTCCTGTAGCTGAAGGGTTTGATGCCTCTTTTGAAAGTTTATTTAGCAACCTTTTAAGCGAAGCTTTTTTAAAAGAAGCTTCCGACATTCATTTTGTGCCATTAGACCAAATGATTGTTGTTAAATTTCGCATTCATGGTGAATTGATAATTTACCAACATTTAGAATTAGAAATTTATGAAAAAACCTGCGTACGCCTCAAGATTTTGGCAAAATTAGATATCGCAGAGCGTCGTCGGCCCCAATCAGGTGGATGCACATTAAACATTCAAGGAAGCCCAATTGATTGCCGCACATCTTTCCACCCATG
Organism: Candidatus Finniella inopinata; assembly: GCA_945860985.1. Classification (GTDB taxonomy): domain Bacteria; phylum Pseudomonadota; class Alphaproteobacteria; order Paracaedibacterales; family CAITNM01; genus CAITNM01. Next base: position 15,040 of record CAMASM010000003.1, on the reverse strand, counting down.
CTCATTAGGGGAAAGCTTAGTAATACGCTTATTACCAACTAATCGGCAAGTTTTATCACTTATTGAACTAGGGTTTTCAAACGCACAAGTTGAAGCAATGACAAAACTTGTAAACAAATCTTACGGTTTATTTTTAGTTTGCGGACCAACTGGTTCTGGAAAAACAACAACATTACACGCACTTTTAAAAGAACTTGATAGCAGCAAAAAGAACATTATGACCCTTGAACAACCAATTGAATACAGAGTTAATGGCGTTCGCCAAACAGAAATTCATGAAGCTGGAGTAATTAACTTCGCTGATGGAGTTAGGTCAATGTTGAGACATGATCCTGATGTTATTTTAATAGGCGAAATTCGAGACGAAGATACAGCTAAAATGGCTTTAAGAGCTTCAATGACAGGTCACTTGGTTTTAGCAACAATCCACGCCTCATGCCCCTTTGTGGCGCCAGCACGCTTAATTGATTTAGGCATCTCTCCTAATTTGCTAGCTGGACAAATTCTAGCAGTAGTTTGCCAAGAACTAGTGCGCACAGCAGAAGGGCGTTCCGCAAAAGCTGAAATTGTTGAGTTTAATGAAGAAATGCATCTTCTAGTTGGTGATGGTGCCAACAGCACAAAACTAAAAATAGCTCACGTATCAACCTAAGCTACAGACCTAAGCTGATTCTTAAGCAAAGCAACGAGTTCCTGTAATTTTTGAGATAACGATCCCTTTAAAAAAATACTCTCATACCCTGTTAATTCATTAATAAAATTTGTTTTCATATCGTCAACTGTAGCAAACCATTCACCGCGCTTTTGCGTATCAATTTCTTGGTACATGCCTTTTGCTGCGGAACCAACCACATGAACGCGATCTAGCGGTAAGCTATTAATGTATTGAGCAATTTCTATATGGTAAGCATCGCTATGTTCACCTAACTCTCCCATTTGTCCAATTACCGCAATACGTTTACCTTGATGTTGCATAGTGCAAAATGATTTTAAACCAGCTTTCATCGAAGTTGGATTGGCATTGTATGCATCATCAAACACAAAAATTGGCAAGCCATTGGACAATTGCAAATTATGCATTTGTCCACGGCCAATTACTGGCTGAACCTTCGCTAATTGCTGCATGGTTTCACCCAAATCAATACCCAGCACCTCTGCAGTAAGCAATACATACAAACTATTAAAAGCATAGTGCTCACCAGCGAACTGCAAAGGATAAGCCACAATTTTTCCAAAAATTTCAGCAGTAACCAGACCTTTAGTACCTTGCTGCACTGGCTGATAATGTAGCAATCTCGCATCTAATCCAGCTTTACATCCAACTGTAAAAATATTATGTACACCATGCGCTTTGGCATTGCGTTGCATACGATCAAATAGAGGATGATCACCATGCACCATAGCTATGCCATTTTCACGCAACCCAGCAAAAATTTGACACTTTTCATCAACTATTGCCTCTAAGGATCCCATGTTGCCAATATGTGAAGGTGAAATTGTAGTAATAATTGCAATTTCTGGATCAACAATTTTTGCAAGTGGAGCAATTTCTCCGACATGATTCATGCCAACCTCAAAAACGCCAAACTTGCTGTCGTTACTTAGTAAAGCCAAGCTTAAGGGCACACCAAGGTAATTGTTATAACTAGCCTTAGAATAAATTGTAGGACCAAAGCAATGCAAAACTGAACGCAGCATTTCTTTTGTTGTTGTTTTACCAACACTACCTGTAACCGCAATTGCCCTAAGTTTTTTAGCCATACTTCTTCCATAAATCCCTAAAGAAGTAAGTGCTTTTAAAGTGTCATCAACGTAAATTAGTCTGGAAGTATCACTAATATTAGCAGGGGTATACTCAACAATTGCGCAAACAGCCCCCTGTTCAAATGCTTTCTTAACGTACTCATGGCCATCTTTAGCACCCTTAATTGCAATAAATATATCGCCACGTTGAATCTGCCGCGTATCAATACACAAGTTGTGAGAGGCGATATCAAACGATATATCAAGCTCAAGAGCCGTTTTTAAAGAATCTTTTGTCCAGCGGGTCATGATATAGACGCAACGTCATCTTTAATGATTTCAGTTACTGATACCATATATTCGTCTTCAAGTGATGAACTTTTTTCAATCCTTTGCATAATTTTTTCAAAAATTTCATCAACACACCTAGATTGCAAAGCCTTTCGTTGTTGACCCTTAACCCTCTTTGTGGCTTGTTGGAAGCTTTTTTGACGATTAACATATTGGTATTCCATATCTTCATTAATTTTTTGTTTTAAAAATTCTATTTTTTTTAAAGATTCAGATTTAATTAGTTCAATTTCTTTTTGTAAGTTCTGTAGCTTCCTCTGATTAATAATTTCTAATTTTTCATGTTCTTTAGTAGATATTTTAATTTCATTAAACCGCCTTTGAATAGCAGAAATATAATCATCAAGCACATTAATTACACTTGGCCAAATTTTCTTGTAAAAAATATAAGCAAAAACTAAAAAGCTTATCAATATGAAAAAATTAGAATCCATCTTTTTCTCTCATCGCTGCATTCCTAATTTTTTTAATGTTAGCCCTACTGCCTCATCAATAACATCTTTATAAGATTCTGCAAATTCTTCAGCCTGCATACCATGATTATCCCTAATACGGCTCAATTCCTGTTGAATTTCAGTTTCCAAAGCATGTAACCGCTTTTCATGAAAATCACGGACACTAGCCAAAGCAGCATCTATTTGATCCTGGGTATTTTTTAAGATCTCATTCTTTTGCTCTTCGTATGATTTTCGTAATTTAAGACTGCTATCTTTTAAATTTTCAATTCTACCATCTGCTTGCTCAACTACATCAAAACGTTTTTGAAAAATTCTCGATAATTTTGGCAAAAATATCCCAATAAATACCCCAAGCATTGCACTAAAAATAATACTTAGCCAAAATATCTGGGGTAAATATGTGCTGATATCAAGCTGCGGCATAATTTAAAAAGCAAACATCATTGTCATAGCCGTTCCTAGCGCAAATAACATAACTGCTTCTGTAAGTGCTGCACCAATCAAACCGGCTTTAAAAATTTCATCTTTAGCTTCAGGGTTACGCGCAATTCCCGAAACAATACCATTAAAAATATTTCCCAAACCAATGCCAGCACCAAGCCCAGCTGTCATTGCTAAACCAGCCCCAATCATTTTTGCTGCTGCTAAATCCATTATTATCTCCTTATTTTAATGTAAGTTAATTGCATCATTAATGTATAAACAGGTTAGTAATGTAAATACATATGTTTGCAAAACTGCAACCAAGAATTCCAATCCTGTAACACCTATGTTCAACATTAGCGGTAAAATTCCCAAAACTGCAAGCAAGGACTTACTTTGCCAGAGCATCATAGAAAAACTCGCAAAAAGTTTTAAAATTAAATGCCCGGCCATCATATTAGCAAACAAACGAATACTCAAACTAAAAGGACGAGCCAGATAGGAAATAAGCTCAATTACAATCATAAGGGGTGCTAAAAATACTGGTATACCCTTTGGCAAAAACAAATAAAACATGCCTAAACCATGCTTTTTAAATCCAACAACATTTGCCGCAATAAATGCAACTATAGCTAAAGAAAAAGTCACCACTATATGGCTGGTATAAGTAAAACTATATGGGAATAGCCCCAGCAAATTGCCCATTAGCACAAACCAGAAAAGTGTAAAAATAAACGGGAAAAATTGCATGCCTTCCCGACCAATGTACGACTTAACCATATCTGACAAAAACCCAAAAACAACTTCTGCTGAAGCTTGCAAACGGTTGGGAACCAATTCTTCTTTCTTTAAAGATATATAAAAAAACAAACAAACTATGATTAAGCCAATAGTCATCCACAAAGCAGAGTTAGTATATGAAATATCCCACCCACCAAATGATATTGGTATCAGGCGTTGAATTTGAAATTGATGAAGAGGATCAATCATTTCACTTCTTTTTTAAAATCCACCCGTACAAGAGACAACCATCCTAAGTACCCCCCAGGAATAATAGAAAAAATCATCACGAATGGGAAAGTACCTAAAAACCTGTCAATATAATAACCGATTAAGATTGTGAAAGCTACACGCATGACAAACCTTAAGCACAAACTAAGTGACATACTTAAAAAGGATCCAAAAGACATAACTTCTAATAAAAATCAAGCCAACAACAACTAACAGTAACGTATTTATTACTTATTAGCACTGAAAATCAATTCAAAGAATTTCATATAAAATTACCAGAATTTAAGTGATTTTATTTTAGCCATAGCGCCTGAAAATACTCCTTGGGGTTTTGGCGTAGCAGCAGGTGTTTGCGCAGCTGCCGGTTGGACTGGTTTATCTGCTTTTGCCTGAGTAGTATCCTGAGTAACATCATCAGATGGCAGCGCTAAATCTTCATCACCCTCTTGACCAACTTGCTGATCGATATCCCCAGCGCCATCTTCATCAAGGTTACCATCTTCTGAGTCGTCTACAGACTCAGACTCAGCACTATCGTCGTCTTGGAGGTCTACCTTTTTTTTTTGCAGGCCCCATTGAAGGAGCGCCACCCATTCCTTTTGCTGGGGCTCTTAGCCCCGGAGCACCAGGGGCACCACAATTACATTGTCCGTTAGGCATCATCACACCAGGACGCCCCATACCTGGAGGTGGTGGCATCATTCCACCCATACCAGGTTGTCCACCTCTTGGCATCATTCCGGGACAACCTCCCATTCTTGGTGCTCCACCAGGAACCATTCCATAAGGACAGCCACCTCCTGGCATCATTCCACCTGATTGCCCACCTGGCATACCTCCTGGTGGCATCATTCCACCCATACCAGGTTGTCCACCTAGTGGTGGCATCATCCCTGGCTGACCACCAGGCATTCCTCCAGGAAACATTCCTGACGCTCCACCCATACCACCACCTGCTGGTACACAAGTATTCCCCCCTTGAGGCATCATTCCGCCTGGTTGTCCCATACCTGGCATACCTGATGGTGGCATCATTCCACCCATACCTGGTTGACCACCAGGAAACATTCCTGGTTGCCCACTAGGAGGATTACAATAACTAGGAACTACACATGTACTAGCGTTTAAACTTGCCCCTAAAGAAACCAAACTTAACCCAATCATAAATATTTTAGATTTTTTCATTTTCATTGCAATTCTCTTAGATTACTTAATAATAATCTGTCACAACAAAGTAAAAAAATAGTTAATAGGCTTTTATGAAAATTGTAAGAAACTATGTGATTGCTAGAAACTACGTCCTGCTAGCATTAGCATTGCTATTGTTAAAACTATAGATTGGGAACAAGATCACCATCAAAAATAACCACCAGCTTTGCCAAACACTAATACTTGTAACCGCCACACACAAAGTACTGGCCCAAAAGGCAATACAATAACTATCTACTTTTTGATATTGTCTATTCCAATAAATAATCCATAGCAAACTAGCAAGCAACACCCCAATAGCCCCAAGTTCAAGCCAAATTTGCAACATGTAATTATGGGGATGCACTGGAGCATCAAGAATTTGCTGATTATTACCAATGTTAATGAGAACTTCTTCAGCTTTTAACCCAAACTCTTTAAAACGTGAGCTACCAAAACCAAACCCTGTCCAAAATCTTTCAAAAATTTGATTAACCACAGAATTCCAAATAAACAAACGGTGGGTATAACTAGGATCTAGACAAGACGCCCATTGGTGATAATTTTCCACAGTAAATAAGCAAAAGGTAAATGGCATAAAAAACCAAACTATTGGCATGCCATAAATAAACATAAACCTTAAAAATTTAGGCAATAATTTATGCATTAGCAAAGTACTTGACCCTAAAAACACACCTAAAGCAGCTGCATCACTACTAGCAAATTGTAACGTAAATATTGCCAAAATTAAAATAGAGGAACGAACCAGTTTATGAAGCTTGACCAAATTTGCCCAAATGGCAAGACTACAGGCAATAGAAGCATGTACCAACGCCGGGGAAATATGTGGCGCAATAACCTTGTACAGATTACCACTGAACTTAATATTTATTACAAAGAATAACAAAGAAAATAAAAGTAAAATGCTTGCTACAAAAACAATATTTTTTACTATGTATTTTTTTTCTTGGTCTAGTTGGTTATAAACACTAAACCACAACACACCACCTAGCATTATAAAAACAACTTTGGCATAAATCTTTAGTGTCATCAGCACATCATTTGCCCAAAAAACACTAATCCCTCCCCAACACAAAAAAGCAATTAAGTACCAATCAACCCTTTCATAATTAATCTGATACTTCTTGGCGTTATATAGGCACGCGGCCATTAGTAATGCTAATGGATAAATATTACCGTGCGGAAAAGGTAAACATGCAAAAACTACAAAAAAAACCAGCCATTTTAGAATCGAAAAATTTTGTGCTTGCATAAAAACTGTGTGTGATTGCTAAGGTTTTAAAAAATTGATAGGTTTAACAAAATTGTTATTCCGTATTTATGACAGAAAATAATCTCTTAAAAAAGTCCCTTGCAAAAAGATTGGTTCACGAACACCTATCACCCTATAAGGCTAAATTTGCGAAAGCCTGCCTTTTTATGCTACTAACCGCCGCATCAACCGCAGCCTTGCCCTTTTTACTGCAACCAGTTTTTGACGATGTTTTCACAAAAAGTGACCCTACGTTACTTTTTACTTTTTGCGCAGCCGTACTAGCTGCATTTGTTATTAAAGGATTGGCCTCTTACGGTGAAACTGTAACTATGACACGTATCGGTCAAAGCATCATTTCAGATATTCAAAACAGAGTTCTTGGTCACTTACTTAGCCTAGACCTTGATTATTTTCACAAGCGCAACAGCGGTGAAATTTTATCTAGATTTACAAACGATGTATCACTAATGCGTAATAGCGTTGCTACCACCATTGTTGGCTTCGGCAGAGACAGCTTCACCCTTTTGTTTTTAATTGGGGTAATGTTTTACCGCGATTGGTTTTTAGCCTGCATGTCTTTTTTTATTTTTCCAGCAGCATTTTTGCCAATTATTCGAATTGGCAGAAGAATGCGCAAAGTAACATTTAATGCCCAAGAAGAAATTGCACACTTTACAAAACAATTAACCCAGATTTTTCAGGGAATTAGAGTAATAAAAGCATACGGTACCGAAAACTACGAAGCTCATCGCGCAATGAAGCAAATTGAAAAAATTTTCAAACTAGTTGTAAAAACTGCCAGAGTAAGATCGTTAGGCCACCCAATTATCGAAAGCATGGGTGGCATCGCTATTATTTCAGTGATTGCCTATGGTGGCTTGCAAGTAATGCACCATAACAGAACCACAGGTGAATTTATTTCATTTATAGGTGCACTCATTCTAGCGTACGAACCCCTAAAACGCCTAAGCAACCTAAATGCAAATCTCCAAGAAGGCCTAGCAGCAGCTGATAGGGTTTTTGAAATTATAGATGCGCCAGTTACAATCCTTACTCCTGAAAAACCTAAACTACCAAAACAAATTAAAGGGCGTGTTGAATACAATGATGTATATTTTTCTTACGGACCAAGAAAAAAAGCGTTACAAGGAATTAGCCTTACGGCACAAGCTGGCCAATGCATTGCTCTTGTTGGTGCCAGTGGTTCTGGTAAGTCTACAGTTATTAACCTAATACCGCGTTTTTATGACGTCGAACAGGGGCAAGTCATTATTGATGGAATCGACGTAAAAGACTGGGAATTGTCGCAATTACGTTCTCAAATTGCCCTAGTTAGTCAAGAAATTGCCTTATTTGATTTAAGCGTTTTTGAAAATATCGCTTATGGATGCCAATACTTTTCAGAAGAAGATGTATATAATGTGGCAAAAGCCGCAGCAGCACACGATTTCATTGAAAGATTACCCCAAGGATACCACACTATTGTTGGTGAAAATGGCGTAAGTCTTTCCGGGGGACAACGCCAACGTTTAGCAATTGCTAGAGCCATGCTTAAAAAAGCGCCAATTTTGCTACTTGACGAAGCAACGTCTGCGCTTGATACTGATTCCGAGCGTCACATCCAAATGGCCTTGAATGAGTTAATGAAAGGTCGTACTACGATTATGGTTGCCCATAGACTTTCAACTGTAATAGATGCCGACCAGATTTTTGTACTGGAAAAAGGTAAAATTATCGAATCAGGAACTCATCAGCAGCTGTTGCATTTAGATGGGCAATATGCTCATTTATGGAAAAGACAAGCTAGAAGTTTGGATTCTTAAAAAGGAGTAAGGTTATGTCAATACAAATAGCAGGTCATCAAGTAGACGTAGGAGAAAGCCTCAACACGTTTATTGAAACCGAACTAAAAAACCTATTAGATAAATACGTTGGTGAACTTCATGAATCTAATGTTCACCTTAGCAAAAACAACCACGAATTCATTACTGACTTAGCTGTACACGTTAGCAAGAATTTAGTTATTCACAGCAAAGGTCACGACAGTGATGCATACAAAAGCTTCGGTGATGCTTTAACAAAACTAGAAACACGCATCAAGAAATACCGTTCTAGATTACGTGATCGCAAGCGCCACAGCGATGTAGCTGCAATCTCAGCCTTATATTCAGTAGTTGATCATAAGTCAGAAGATAGTGGCACTGATATTCCAGTTGTAGTAGCCGAAATGGCCCACGAAATTCACCACTTAACAGTTAGTGAAGCCGTAATGAAACTTGATTTGGCAGATTCACCAATAGTGATGTTTAAAAATGCAGCTAATGACCAGTTAAACGTAGTTTACAGAAGAAAAGATGGCAACGTAGGCTGGATTGATCCAAGCAAATGTGCTTAATAAATTAAGGGGCTCTAAAAGAGCCCCTTTTTTTAAAACCGTCAACTTATTCAACAGTGACCGACTTAGCCAGATTTCTCGGCTGGTCCACATCCGTACCTTTATGCAAAGCGGTATAGTATGCAATACATTGCACAGCACAAGTGTAGATAAAACAGTTACCAACACTACTAGATTTAGGTAAACAAATATTTTGAAATTCATGGGCATTTACTTTAAAGCTATGATCATCAGTCAATACAAAAATTGGCGCACCACGAGCAGAAACCTCTTGAATATTTGAAGCAGTTTTTTCAAACCAAGCATCATTTGGCGCAATAGCAATTAACGGAGTAAGCTTGTCTATCAAAGCAATTGGACCATGCTTTAATTCACCCGCAGCATGCGCTTCTGCATGAATATAAGAAATCTCTTTCAACTTTAATGCCCCTTCTAAAGCCACTGGGTAATTTGTACCGCGACCAATAAATAGTATATCCCGAGCCTGCGAAAGTCTTAAACCTAGTTTGTCGAATTCTGAAACATTTTGTAAAACCTGGCTTACTTGTTTTGGCACATGTAAGAGGTCAGTAAAATGCTTAAGCACAGCCTCTTTATCCATAACTTTGCGAAATTCCGCAGCTTGCAATGCTAATATATTTAACACCATCAACTGTGCTGTAAACGCTTTTGTTGAAGCTACACCAATTTCAGGACCAGCCATGGTTAAAATATGCTTATGGGCAGCACGCGCCAGTGAACTCTCAGGAACGTTCACTATTGCCACGGTTTGACACCCCATACCTTTAACTAAATTAAGCGCCGCTAAGGTATCGATAGTTTCACCAGACTGTGAAACAAACACGCAAATATCGTCACTATTTAAAACCGGATCGCGATAACGAAATTCTGAAGCTAAATCAACCTCACACAAAATGTGTGCCATCTTTTCAAACCAGTATTTAGCCATAAGGCAAGCGTAATACGATGTACCACAGGAAATCAGCCGAATACGTAAAATTTTATTTGAAAGATCAAACGGCGACTCAATCTGTATAGTTTTACTTTGTTCATCAACCAAAGAAAGTAAAGTATCACTTAAGGTTTGAGGTTGTTCAAAAATTTCCTTTAACATAAAGTGGCTATATTTTCCCTTATTAGCAGCACCTATCGCTAAGTTTAACTCTTTCAACGGACGCTTTACGATCTGGTTACCTGCATCATAAATTTCGTAAGTAAATTCTGCACCACGTTGCATAATAACCGTATCCCCTTCCTCAAGGTAACAAACCTTTTTGGTCCATGGAGCAAGTGCCCAAGCATCTGATCCTAGGAACAGCTCATCATCATTAATTCCAAGAACTAAAGGACTACCTCGACGTGTGCCAATTAATAGATCCGGATTATCTTTAAAGACAATCGCCAAAGCAAATGCGCCCTCTAACTTTTCAATAGTCTCACGCACAGCATTTTCCGGCGACTTACCAGCTTTCAAAGCTTGATCAATTAAGTGCACCACGACTTCTGTATCAGTTTCACTTTGAAATACTAAACCCTGATTAATTAATGCATTCTTAAGCAACTGATAATTTTCAATTATACCATTATGCACTACAGCCACTCGATCAGTAGCATGAGGATGAGCATTTTGATGAGTTGGCAAACCATGGGTAGCCCAACGAGTATGGCCAATACCAACAGTTCCAGAAATTGGATCTGATTCTAAAATATCTCTCAATGCTTGAAGTTTTCCTTCAGATCTACGTCTTTGAATAGCTCTTTGATCAATTGTAGCAACACCAGCAGAATCATAACCACGATATTCCAAACGTGATAATCCATCGATTATTCTACCCCCAACCTGCTCGTTTGATAAAATACCAATAATACCACACATAATCTCGTCCAATTCTACCCCAAATACATGTAGCGATTGTCATGTTTTGTGGTATAAAAGTCTAGCTCTGAAATTTTTTGTAAAAACTGAATGACAAGTAATTTAACTTGCTCACAGGCAAAGGTAAAACAACCTAATCTCTTACGCCGCATGTATGACTGGTGCCTAGAAGCTGCAGAAACTAAACGTGCCCAGTACATAATGTACTTAGTAGCTTTTGCAGAAAGTTCATTTTTCCCGCTTCCTCCTGATTTCATGCTCATTCCCATGATTCTAGCAAATCGCTTATTAGCTTGGCGCTTGGCTTTTTGGGCAACAGTCTCATCTGTTATTGGTGGAATGTTAGGATACGCAATTGGCTTTTACCTATTCGCATCTTTTGGACAGTGGATTATCGATACCTATCAAATGCAAAGCGCTTTTGACCGCTTTCAAAACGATTTCCAAAATTATGGATTTTGGATTATCGCGCTTAAAGGCCTAACGCCCATTCCTTACAAGCTTGTAACTATTACCTGTGGCGTTGCCAAGTTTGATTTTATGCAATTTATTACAGCCTCAATCATAGCTAGATCCTTTCGTTTCTACCTATTATCAGCGCTATTATACTTTTTTGGACCTATTGCAAAACAATACATTGAAAAATATTTAACTCTAGCGCTTTTGGTAAGCTTAGCTATAATTTTAGTAGGATTTGCTATTGTGAAGTGCATAGGGTGACTAACGAGATTTTTAAAAACTCCAGATATTTCTACTGGTTCGTAGCTGTATTCTTTTTTAGCCTACTATGTACTGGCTATATGGCAGAATACGGATTTGGCATTGTTCCATGTAGTCTCTGCATATTTGAGCGTTATGTAATGATGGCGATTATCGCCATGTCGCTAGGTGTAGTAGTTTCAGGAGTTGATCATAAAGCTGGTACCACAATTATTTATTTATTTGCATTGGGTGGAGTAATTCTAACAGGATACCATGTTGGTGTTGAACAAAAATGGTGGGCAATGCCACAATCATGTGTTGGAAACGTTAACCTAACTTCAAGTGACCCAGCAGAAATGTTGCAATCACTGCAAGAACAAATGAAAAATCAAAAGGTTGCACGCTGCGATCAAATCAATTGGTACATTTTTGGAATCCCTGCTAGTTGGTGGACTATAGGAGCATTTTTATTTGCAACACTAGTAATTGGTTGGCGGGAATGGACTCATCCAAAGAAATAAAATCGATATTGCGGGTCAACCATGCTGGTGAGCTTGGTGCCCAGCAAATTTATAAGGCACAACGCAAAATTTTAGGCGACGACCCTGATTTGGTGTTCATGGCAGAACAAGAGATTGAACACCTTAAAACTTTTACAAAATTAATGATTGAAAACAAAGTACAGCCCACTACATTTCAACCATTGTGGCACCTATTAAGCTATGGAATGGGTGCAGTTACCGCATTAATGGGAAAACGTGCAGCCCATGCTTGTACAATTGCCGTTGAAGAAGTAATCGTTGAACATTACCAACAGCAAATTGATGTTTTGAAAGAGTTTCCAGAGCACAAAAGTTTGTTAGATACAATTCAACAATTTCAAAAAGAAGAAGACCACCACCGCGCAATAGCGGAACAAGGAGGCGGTAGAGAAATCAATGGCTTCGAAATTTTAAGTAAAGTAGTTAAAACAATAACCAAGACAGCAATTAAAATCTCAAAAAAAGTTTAATCTTACCCCAACTTGCACTCAAGATGATATGAGATTCCTATCTCACTGAGCTTTGGACCCCGCTATCAAGCGCCGCCCCGATGACGGGGTATGCGGGGTGTCGTTAGTGGCTATCCATTGACGTAGCTGCGGGAGTATCTAGTGCGACGTACCGCGGCCCAGACCGCGGTATCCAGGTGATTATTTCGTAGGCATATTACTATGAACGCAACTTAGCTTTAGCTAGCAAGCAAAATCTCAATAGGCTGATTCACAGAATCAAACCTTGCTAGTAGCTGCCCATCATAAGCATCATCACCAATAGCAATTGCCGGCATATTCAAATTACTAGCAAAAACCCAATCAGTAATACTATCACCTACATAAACCACTTCTTTTGCCCCTAACCCAAAATGATTTAGAGCAATCAACCCCATCTCAGGGTGGGGCTTGTCGTAGGCAGTATCCCCCGAACCTAAAACTAAATCACTAGAAATATTAAATTGTTTAATTTCTTCATGAAGTATCTTATTTTTTTTATTACTAATAATTGCCACCTTATAATCGGCATTTTTCAGCAATTGAAGCTTTTCGGCTACGCCATCATACAACCTAAGCTCATCTTTATAATCATGAACTGCGTTGTAAAAAATTTCTTGCGCTTCTTGCCAGTTTTCCCCAAATTGCTTAGGAAAACCTTCACGTGTAGAAGATCTAGCATTTATTTTAACTTCAGCTAGCGTTAACGTTGGCAAGCCAAAATGTTGTAAAACCTCATTTGTTGACTTAAGAAGAATTGGCCAAGCATCAACTAGGGTATTATCCCAGTCAAAAAAAACCGCTTTAAATTTTTGCTTAAACATATCGTTCACATCCTATTTTTTAAAGAGGATTTAATGGGCGTGGATCAGTTGTGTATTTTTCTATTAAACGTTGATCCGCCCCATCCGGCATGGCCCCATTATCTACAATTGTTGCTTTTAACACAATAACCAATTCTACAATTGTATCACCTTCAGAAATGCTGCCTGTTAAATCCCGCACCAAAGGAACTTCATCAAGGCCAGGAATACCCTGCTTATGTTCAGAAGAACGAACCTCCATTAAACCACCTAAAACTGCCATTTCTTTATTATTTAACCGTAACACAGAATCAATTTCTCGTACTTCAACAACCGGTATAAGTGACTGAGTAGGTGATGATTGCCTTTCAGCACCAGCAACAGCAGAGGCATTGTAAGCAATATCAACTGCAGGATCAGCTACCGTTTGAGTCAACCTAGAAATACTAGGCCTCAAAAACAAAATAATTTCCCCAGTTTGCGGATCTATAGATGGCTGCACCATCATAATTAAGCCGATTGGCACTGTTTGAATATCGCTAGAAACTGTAGTGCTTTCACGAAAGTTTTGGGAATTGTACATTTTGTCATAGTTAAGCCTGAAATAAACTTTATTCTGGGCAACTTTTAAAATGGCTGCTTGGTTATTCATTACAGTAAGACGAGGGCTTGATAAAGTCCTAACAAAACCAAACTCTTGCAGCATATTTGCAATTGCCGAAAAACGTGATCCACTTGCTCCAAAGCTAACCATGTCGGTTTGTGCTGAAGTCGGATCCAAAAAACTACTCTTGTTAGCCAAATTTCCAAAATCAGCTTTTATCCTCAAATCTCCTTTATTACCAATATCGTGCCAATTAATACCGCTTCTATATTCATCTTTTAAAGTTACTTCAATTATTTTTGCTTCTATCAATACCTGACAACAAGCTACCTTACGTAATTGTTCTAAGTATTTCCCCACCTGTATATGTTGTTTACGATTAGCACGCAGCGACACAAGTCCAGCCTGACGATGTATGGAATAGGAGCCTTTTTCATCACTAGTTTCAACGATCGTTTTCAGATTTTGCTCTAACTCATCCCAAAAATCATTTTTGGTAGTAGCCTTTAAAGCACTTTTGGAAACATTATCGCCAATATTCCCTTTCACTGGACCAACACTTGAAAAAACATCAGTCGCAACAGTTAATTGATTCTCACTCGAACGCGATAAATTCAAAAACTGTACATTATAATTTTGTGGATACAACGTATCTCGCTCAATACGCAAGGCATTATCAATCACATCGAAACGTAAATTTGCCATTTCACACATGGCCTTAATTATGTCAATAAACGGGCGATCTTGCGCTGTAAAAATAATTTTTGCATCGATAGCCGTATCAAGTTGCAAATCAACATTAGCCTGCCGTGCCAATTCAATAAAAACGTTTTTCAAAGGAATACCTTCAGAAACGGATACTGATACCAGCTTATACATAGCTTTTGGAAACTTTTGAGTCTCCTTCTTTTGAATAACTTTTACCCGCTCTGAATCAGGTACAACATTCTCTACAGGTTTAGCCAACTCCTTTGCCTCCAGCCTATCAAATCTGGGCATTACAGGCTGATGATTACTCATTTCACGGCAACCACTAAGTACAAAAAATAAACAAACCCAAACAAATGACATGCTTTATAACTTGCTAAACATCTTACTACAAGTGAAGCAAAAGTATGTAAGCTTTGCTAGCTGTATTTTCCAAACTGTTTACCAAAAATTCACGACCTTTCTTAATATT
>CAMASM010000002.1 GCA_945860985.1 Candidatus Finniella inopinata | reverse complement strand
ATAGACTGAAGCGTTTTAAGGTGTACTGTGGTTAAAAGTTTCCTGATTCTAACATTTCACTAACATTTTTAAATATGGAAATGTTAGAGAGTCTTAAAAGTGGCGGTTTAATTGGAAATTAGAATGGTAGCTAAACTAATATCAGCGGCTGGGGTGGGCGGTTGTCACTTTATTCTGGGGCGGTGGGCCCCAAGCAAGCTACAAATTCTAAGCTCTTAATAAGCTTTGATAACATTCAGTCAAAAATGAGAATAGCCGGTAAAAAAAATCACCATGCTTTCATCTTACTTACATAACTGGCTATGATATTTACAGTGAATTAGTTAACGATTAAATAATGTCATCTAAGCGACTGGCAGATTATGTAACCATATTACTAATTTCCATAAGCTTTTGGTTATTTATAGCAACCCTACCGCCTTTGCGCATTGGCATATGGATTGATTCAGAATTTGTACTAGTTGCGGCTAATATATTATTTGCAGCAATTGGAGTAAGTTTGAGTGCTTTGTGTATAGTGAAGAAACGTTTGCTCTTTTCCACGCATACCGTCTGTTTTTGTGCAATAGCATTAATTTCATTTTGCGCCACTGCTTGGGCTAAGAACAAAATATTACATCATTTTGGCGTGCCTTTACTTGGTGAAGGTACGGCGCTATTTTGTGGACTATCTTTATTATCTTTAGCTTACGATAACATCGTCATAAATAATGCGATTCGCCTCTCAGCCATAGGTGCAGGATTAGTAGCAGGGTTACTGGTGGCTTTGCACCACCCTACCCATGGATTTAACATAAACCCGGATTGGTTACCATACGTTTTTGGGGCATTTCTAGCACCAATCGCTCTTGGAATTTATATTGCCAGTGAATCTTTTAAAAACAACACAGTAAAATCCACTTTAATTTTATTTAGCATTTTGCTTTTATACCTATCCTATAATAAAACTGCTTGGGTTGCTGTCATCTTAAGCTTTGTACTTTGGGCTATAACCTATTATTTAAAAAACCATAATAAGTTCATTAAGATAACCTGTTTAAGTATTCCGCTATTAAGCTTGGTTTCTACTTATTACTTAGCAAGCTTTTCCATATTTGGAACATTAGAGTCACGCAAACTAGCAGTACAAAGTTATTTTTCAGCCTGGAAAGATGCGCCTCAAAGCTTACTTTATGGTCATGGGTGGGGACATTACTTTGAAAATTTACAAAAACAAATCACTCAGTTACCAGTAAAATTTTTTGAAGGACAAACATGGCAACCAAGCTGGGATGGCATTGAAAGACTTGATTTTCACTGCATGCATTTTGGAATAGAAGTTCTGTTTAGTATAGGTGTTATCGGTCTACTAATTTACCTTGCATTAATTTTAGTGCCATTAAGCAATTTAAAGGAACAAACATTTAATAAATTACTTTTTGTGGTTCTATTGGCTGCTCTAACCTCAACCTGGTTTACCTTGGTTTGCGTTTGGCCATTTTTGATATTTGGTTTTGCAGCACTCAACCGACCAATATTTGTAATTAAAAGACCTTATTTATTAGGAATAATCATTACTATGGGGAGTTTATGCTGCGGACAGGCAGCATTAACCTATTGGAATACAGCGATACTATACCCAACAAACCAAAATTCATGGTTAAAAAGATTTACCTACTCCACCAACTACCCCGACGAAAAAAAGATAAAAACACGCTACAACTACAACGGTCTACACCTGGGGCATTTTTTATTAAGCCTAACAAAAAAGACTAATTATTTATCTTTTCAAACATTGGAGCATGAATTTTTAAGACTTTTTAAGGTTTACGATGCAAAGTCCAGCCCCCTGGTATTAGACGTTGCAATGCTTCATGCCTTACAATATTTTGCTGATAACAAACAACCTTTATTTGACTTATGGGAACAAGCAGCCCAAGCTATTTTACGAAAAGCACCTAAAAGAACCGACCTAGTTGTTCCTTTTGTTAAAGAACTGATTGAACAGCAACAGTTAGTTAAAGCAAAACAATTCATTGATTTGATCCACCAACAAAACCCAGATGATCCTTTTGGCATTTGGTTAGAGGGTATTTATTACATTCAACAAAAAGACATGGAAAAAGGCAAAAAACTAATGCAAATTGCCTTAAACCAAGGCATAGAAAAGTGGATATTCATCCCTCAAAAACTACAACATCAGCTCAAATAAAAAACACCGCCATAAAAGACGGTGCTTATTAGTTTTTTACTCTCTTACTTTAATGAGTACGCTGTTGACCCCAATTTCTAGAACCTTTTACTTCATACTCCTCACGGCGAAAAGAAGAACTGGAACCACCACCTGCACCTCTGGCGGCAGCGGCACCAAAAAATGCTCCCTGCCCCACTTCTACATAACTATTTCCACCCATGTCATAATCATCCAGTGCATCTAACGTACGGCCATACGCCATTGAAGGTGCAGCATGCGCATTCCGACCTATGCTGGTGTTAACATTATAATTTCCTTGATGTAGACGATCCTCATGTAGTCTATTTTCAACATGCACACGACCACCAGCAACACCATGATGAACCCGAGCAGCCGAATAATAAGCTGAACCAGCTACCGCATGGCTCCCGTGCAAATGTTCTGCTGTATGTAGTCTATTTTCAGCATGCACACGACCACCAGCAACACCACTATGAACCCTAGCAGCCGAATAAACAGATGAACAAATTACCGATACTCCAACCAATAATTGCATACAAAATTTTGATAACATAAAACTTTTCCTTGATCATTTAATTAGGAATAGTTTACCAAGACACAATTAATAATTAGTTAACGCAGTGTGCGGGTTTTTTAAAAAATCTTTGATTTACCCAACTTAGTGTATTTCGGCGTACCGCGGTTTAACCGCGGTATCTACCGTCTTGAGAGTCAAGAGTAAAATGAAGAAGGCTCTCTACAGCGCTACATTAATTGCGCGTTCAGCTTCCCAATTTTTCCATTGAGCTTTACCTTTGATCATCGCATTTAACGTGATCAACATTTTCCTCAAAACCGCGATGATTCCTACCTTTTTAGGTTTGCCTTTTGCACATAACCGTTCATAAAAAGTTTTCATCAAAGGATTACACCTGCATGCAACAAGTGCTGCCATATACAGCACTTTCCTTAAATCTCCTCGACCATAACGAATATGGCTTTGACCTTGCTTCTTACCACTTTGTTGAGTGATCGGAGCAACACCCACTAAGCTTGCAATTGCTCCTTTGGAAAGACCTCCGATTTCAGGAAGATCTGCTAATATGTTAAGAGCAGAAAGCTCTCCTATGCCAGGCATGCTTTGTAGAATATCAAACTTCCCTTTGAGATCACTATCAGATTTAACCAAGGAAAGCATCTTCTTTTGAACAGCCTTTATCTTTTCTTCAATAACCTCAACCACCTCATTAAATGTCTCCTTTAAAAAGGATCGGTCATATTAGGGTGGTTTTGGCGACAGAGTTCTTCATGGAGGAGAGCTTTGAGTTGGGTTAAACGTGCCCCTAAATGTTGCAGATGATATTGCTTTTCACTTAATGGAGCTCGTATCTGATCTAATGTTAAAAACGCTCCAAATTGAGATAAAAACCTTGCATCAATTGCATCAGTTTTAGCCAATCTACTTTTAGCTTTCATAAACGAAACTACCTGATTCGGATGAGCAATATGAACTGCGATCCCTTGATCAACCAAGAGTCTAGCTAAATGAATTTCATGGCCCCCAGTGCTTTCCATTATGCATAAGGATCCTTGAAATTCAGCTTTATGAGTTTTGATAAATCGCTTGGCGTCAGACTGCAAAACTTTGTGTACTTTGGTATTCAGATGGATATCTACCCAATCTTTTGAAACATCGATTCCAATATACGCTTTGAACATGTTATACTTCCCATGGGTACGTAGCGCGGGATTGTTCATTCGGCCTTTATGGCCATTCTACCGTTCGCGCTTAAGACCGTGTAATCGGAGAGGCTTCAAGATACCTACGGCCTTTGTTGGCCTATCCAGATAAACGAAGTCCTCTCCTGTTACCTTTATACCTCTCGGTACTATCTCAAGATACAATCCAGTTCGATCATTTCATTGTTTAATCACGACATAATTTATTCTTTTTTGGTTTTTTGTGTCAAAATAGCAGATAACCATTGGATCCCGCGGTCTGAGCCGCGGGACGTCGGTTATCGTTGTGGAGATTAAATTAAAACTTGTACATTGCGTTAGTTAATAATTAACTATATTTGTTTTGTTACTTTTTAGCCAAAATCGAACTTAAAGTTTTCTTTTGCTCATCAGTCAATTTCAAACTTTTTAAGGCCTTGGTAATTTCTGCAACTTCTTTATCGTTCTTTTGCTCTTTAGCAAAGCGTAAGCGTATTAATTGACAATCTACCTGATGACCACCATCTAATTTTCTCTGCAAGGCAGACTCACACACCACCACAGCTTTTTCCAATTCACCTTGTTTTTCAAGACAAAATGCCAAATGAACCAAAGCCTTTGCTGTAATGGGATCTTTCGGGTACGTTTTAATAATCCTACCAAAACTAGATGCTGCAAGCTTGTAATTCTTTTTTTCATACTGCTCAAGAGCTAATTCATATTGAGCCATCGCTTCAGATTTTTGCTCTGGCAATTCCGGTGCGCTGGCCTCAGCTTTTTTTGTAGCTTCATTTTTGGCATCATCCTTATGATCCACACCTTTATTTTGTTGAGCTAGCTCTTCCCTTACAATTCTTCGTATTGTTGCGTCTAGATCGGTATCGTTTAAAGTGCCATTTCCTTTAGTCTGATTCTGTACTGATTGATCAGCAGCTATTTCAGCATCGCTACTTACAGCTCCTGAAGCTTTTTTAGCTAAAAGCGCATTTTGCTTTTCAATCATTCTATCCATAACTTTTTGCAAATCATCAGTTGATTCACCTTTTGCCTGTGAAGCATCCAACTTATCTTGCAATGAATTAATCAAAACTTCATTGTCACGTATATCACCATCCACACCGGCATAAATTAAACAAACACCTGTAAGCAGCATAAACCCTAAATTTTTCAAAATAGTCATCTTAAATTCCTTTAATTTTTGCAGAAAAACATTGCATTATTCCGCATCTTGAGTATAGATATATATATTCTTTTTCGCAAAGGGAAGACATTTATTATGAAAAAAAATATACACCCAGACTACCACACCATTAAAGTTACTATGACTGATGGTACTTCTTTTGAAACCCGCAGTACTTGGGGTAAAGAAGGCGACAATATGCAATTGGATATTGATCCTAAATCACATCCTGCTTGGACAGGGGCTGGTCATCGCCTAATGGATACGGCTGGACAGCTAAGCAAATTCAGCAAACGTTTCCAAAATTTTGGATTGAATTGAGAGTTTAAATGAAATCTGCTGAAGCTAACTTGAATTTTGCTTCAGCTTATTCTTATCTTGATGCTTTGAATCCAAAGCAGCATCAGGCTGTTGTTTACGGTGAAGGCCCCTTACTTATTTTAGCAGGTGCTGGTACCGGTAAAACCCGTGTGCTTACCACAAGAATCGCCCACATACTTGATAAGCATTTATGTGGTCCTTTAAATATTTTAGCTGTTACCTTTACCAACAAAGCTTCCCAAGAAATGCGTGAACGCATTCAAAATTTGCTTGGCCATGGTGTTGATGGTATGTGGCTTGGAACATTCCATTCTATATCGGTCAGAATTTTAAGACGTTATGCTGATTTGCTGGGTTATACATCAAATTTTACAATTATTGATTCTGATGACCAATTAAGGCTAATCAAGCAAATCTTAAAAGCTGAAAATATAGATGAAAAACAAGTTCCTGCAAAAATGGTCGCAAGCATCATTAATCGTTGGAAAGATAAGGCAAAAACCTTTGACCGTGTTGGTGACTCTCAAGATTTACACGTCCAACTATATAGACAATATCAAGAGCGACTAAAAATCTTAAATGCTATGGATTTTGGCGACTTACTTTTGAATTGCTTACAATTATTTAAACAATCCCCTGAAACTTTAAAAAATTATCAACAACAGTTTTGCTATGTTTTGGTCGATGAATATCAAGACACCAACATCGCACAATACTTGTGGCTACGACCACTAGCAGACGGCCATAAAAATTTATGTTGCGTAGGAGATGATGATCAATCAATCTATGGCTGGCGCGGAGCTGAAGTAGAAAACATCCTAAAATTTGAAAAAGACTATAACAATGCCGAAGTTATTCGACTTGAACAAAACTACCGCTCGACTAGTCATATTTTGGGAACTGCATCTGGACTAATTGCCCACAATCAAGATCGCCTAGGCAAAGAGCTATGGACCGATAAAGGTGATGGTGAACAAGTATTAGTCAAAGGAAATTGGAATAGCGAAGCTGAAGCACGCTTTGTAATTGATGAAGTTGAAGCGATGCAACGCCAAAGTAAACCTTTAAATTCTATGGCTATATTGGTAAGGGCAAGTTATCAAACTCGCGATTTTGAAGAACGCTGCATTAAAACTGGAACACCTTACCGAGTTATCGGCGGACTACGCTTTTACGAACGGCAAGAGATAAAAGATGCTATCGCCTATTTGCGAATTTTAGTACAGCCAGATGATGGGCTAGCATTTGAGCGAATTATTAATGTACCAAAGCGCGGCCTTGGTCCGGGAGCAATGCAAAATATACACCACATAGCGCGCGAGCAAAATATATCCCTTCCCAGAGCTGCTTTGATTTATGCTATGGATGACAGTAAAGGCAGCGGGAAAAGTAATCTAAGAACATTCTTTGAAGACTTACAACGCTGGCGTTCTATGCTTGATAATACCCCGCACGCCGATGTAGTTAAATGTGTATTAGATGAATCTGGTTATACCGGCATGTGGCTTGAAGAAAAATCTCCAGATTCTGCAGGTCGACTCGAAAACCTTAAAGAATTTGTTAAAGCAATTGAAGAATTTGAATTTCTACCAGGATTTTTAGACCACGTTAGTTTGGTTACTGACAACAATAACCAACCAAACAATGATTGCCTAAGTATGATGACACTACACGGAGCTAAAGGTCTTGAGTTTGATTATGTCTTTTTACCAGGTTGGGAAGAAAATTTATTTCCACATCCACGCAGCCTGCAAGACAGTGGTAGCGCTGGCCTGGAAGAAGAGCGACGACTAGCCTATGTCGGTATCAGCCGAGCCAAAGTCAAAGCCGTAATTTGTTACGCACTGCAACGCCGCACCTATCAAGGATGGCAAGTTGGTATGCCATCACGTTTTATAAAGGAACTGCCAACATGCCACGTAAAGCACATACCAGCAACAAATCAAGAAACGCAACAACAAGAATATAGCCGTAGACCAGTCACAATTGCTGATTATAAATCCCACCACCTAGAAATTGGCGACAGAGTTTTTCACCAAAAATTTGGCTATGGGGATGTTATCGATACAGAACATGAACAAGCTACCGTAGAATTTGACATGACTGATACAAAAAGAATCCACTACAGTTTTTTAAAAAAACAGTAATACGTGCTTGATAATCTATGAAAAAATTTTCTATTTTTTGCTTTTTTGTAGCTGCCTGTTTAGTATCACTAATATATTATGCCTGTCACCCAACTTACCTTCCAAATAACGACTCCAAGTGGCAAAATTTTCTGCGTTTTATAAACTATACTTATCTAAAAGCCAAAACAGACCCTTTTTGTAACTCAGAAATACCCACAAGCGAAGTACCTATTGATGTAGTAATTCCAGTAATTGAAAAGGATGCTGTAACCTTAGTACTAACTATTGAATCTGTGCGCGCAAATATCCTACAGCCAATCAAAAACATTTATTTTATTGCGCCAGAATCCACGCTTCTACGAAAAATTGCACATGAAAAAAATTGCATTTTTATTTTAGAAGATAATGTTCTGCCAGTATTTTCTAAAAATACTCAACGCAAAGGATGGATAAAGCAACAGTACCTAAAGCTAAATGCTGACACAGTAGCCACATGTGAACACTTCCTAATAATTGATGCAGACACTCTATTGATTAGACCGCAAATTTTTGTAACCAAGGAAAAGTCTGTGCTAAATATTTTGCATGATTACTGGTTTAAACGAAAGCAAATGGTAAAAATTGCACTGGGTTTTAATAAGTTCCACAATCTTGATTTTACTAGTCATCACATGCTTTTTTCTAAAACAAAAGTACAAGCACTAAAAAAACATTTGCAAAATCTGCACGGTAAACCTTGGCAAGATGCCCTAGATTCACTAGATATTCCCGAAGGCAGTTTTTCAGAATACGAATTATATGGAAATTTTGTTGCTCAGCATTTTGAAGACGAGATTGAATTTGTACTGGGTTGCAACATAATTTTTCCACGCAATGGCCTTAGCAATATAGACAAAGCAAGAGACTACCTTTGTAACAAATATAAAAGCTTAACTATGCATAGCTTTTTAACTATTGAGGGCATGACAGAGTAAGTTTATGAAACGTATTTTAATTTTTTTATCATTTGCAATTACTATAGCGTTGTTAGGAAATTGGGTAATAAAATCCCCAGAAACCTTACCAGAGAAAGACACCTTCTTGCACCATTACAAAAGAAACACATTTAATACTTTGCTTTCTTTAAAAAGGGATTTCTATTCCAACAACCACGTGCCTTTATGTAAAAACAAAATTGACATTGTAATTCTAGCTACTGAAAATGACCTTCCTACTGTGCGCCATGCAATTGACGCTGCAAAAGGTTTGATAATGCACCCAATTAATAAAGTTTATTTGGTTTGTGCTGATTCAAAAAAAATGCGCGATATTGCCTTAGAAAAAGATACTGAATTTGTAGACGAAAACGAAGTGATTACAACTAATCAGAAAGAACTATCACAAAAATTAAAACACGAATTTATCAAATTAAATATAGATGCATTCACACAATCTGACTACTGCCTGATAATTCATGCGAACACAGTTTTACTACAAACTCAAATATTTTTAAGAGACGATAAGGCCGTATTATTTTCAACTGAAGACTACTCAATTGAACGTAAACATATGGTTGATTCTATTTTGAAATTTGAAAAATACCACAACATTGGCTTCACTGGACCAATTATGTTTTTCGATAAAGTGAAATTAAAGTCCTTGAAAAACTACTTAGAAAAACTTCACAATAGCTCATGGCATGAAGCGTTAAATACAGTAGACATTTCCGAACAAAATTTTTCTGCATTTGAAATTTATGCTAACTTTGTTTTAACATTTTTTCCTGAAAAAACGATGATAACTTGTGATAAAAATTCAAAAATTCCAGTCGAGCACGCTGAAGGTGTTGAATGGCAGCGTGGATTTTTATCAAGAGACTCTAAATCACTAACCTTTCAACGATCAACTGATAGTTAATTATGTTTCAATTATTATTCCTTCATTTTCTTGGCGACTTTAAAATTTTCAATTTAATGCGCTATATAACCTTTCGCACTATGGGTGCTATTTTAACTGCATTAATAATTAGTTTTTGGCTAGGAAAGCCGATTATCTCGTGGTTAAAATCAAAACAAAAACAAGGTCAGCCAATTCGCAGCGACGGCCCAGAATCTCACTTAATCACTAAAAAAGGCACCCCAACCATGGGGGGATGTTTAATTTTGCTTGCCGTAAGCACAAGCACTTTATTTTGGGGAGATTTATCAAATCCATTCTTATGGATTGTTTTACTGGTAACCCTAGGATTCGGATTGCTAGGCGCAATGGATGATTATAGAAAACTTACCAAAAATTCCCACCATGGTATCTCAGGAAAATCAAAATTATTGGCCCAGGCTGCCCTTGCATTAATAGCAGCTTATGCATCATCTTTATACACTGACCCTACACTTGCAAAAGGTTTAACTTTACCTTTTTTCAAAGATCTCATTATTAACCTGGGTTGGTTTTTCTACCCATGGGCTATTTTAGTAATTGTTGGATCATCAAACGCAGTTAATTTAACTGATGGATTAGATGGCTTGGCAATCGTTCCCGTCATGATTTGTGCTGTTTGTTTTACCATTATCGCTTATTTAGTTGGTAATCATGTATTTGCCCATTACTTACAACTACATCACATAGCAAATGTTGGTGAAATAGGAATTTTCTTAGGAAGTTTTGTGGGAGCTGGCTTAGGTTTCTTATGGTTTAATGCTCCGCCTGCCAAAGTATTTATGGGAGATACAGGATCACTTGCAGCAGGAGGTGCCTTAGGTACTATAGCCCTAATTACAAAGCATGAGCTGGTTTTATGTATTATTGGTGGCCTATTTGTAATTGAGGCAATTTCTGTTATTCTTCAAGTCGGTTATTACAAAATGACCAAAAAAAGAATTTTCTTAATGGCACCAATCCATCACCATTTTGAAAAACTGGGATGGGCAGAACCAACAGTTGTAATTCGCTTTTGGATTATTGCCACAATTCTTGCTATTATCGGATTGTCAACTTTAAAAATACGCTAATGTTAGTTTCGCTTGATTCTGTATCCTATAGCCTTGAGCACAATAGAAACAAAAAAGTTCTATTGAAGGACATAAATTTTACCATTTTTCCAAATACTATAACCACAATTATTGGCCCTAATGGCGCAGGCAAAACAACTTTAGTTCGTTTAATTTTAAGTTTAATCAAACCAACTTCAGGCACAATTAACCGTAAAAAAAATATCGTTGTTGGTTATGTGCCGCAAAAGCTTAATGCTAATAAATTTATGCCTATGACAGTTGAGTCATTTATTGATTTATGCGGCTCCCCCAAAATTAACTCCCCTTTTGATATCAGCAAACTAATGAATCAATCTATTCATGAGCTGTCGGGTGGAGAACTACAAAAAGTACTATTAAACGCCGCAGTTTTGCAAAAACCTGATTTATTAATTCTTGATGAACCGACCCAAGGTATTGATGCAGACGGCCAAAATATCTTCTATAAAAAATTACTTGAATTAAAGCATGAACATAAGATGGCTATTGTAATTATTTCCCATGATTTGCACTTTGTTTTTGACTGTACCGATCACGTCATTTGCTTAAACCAACATATTTGTTGCCAAGGTAGTCCAGAAATGGTACGTAGCACTAAGGAAGTACAGCATTTATTTCCAAGATTTAGTAAATACCAACATAATCACGACCATCAACACATATGATAGATTCATTTTTTATATCAATTATTATCGTTGCCCTAATGGCAAGTTTAATTACTGCTCCCCTAGGGTGCATTGGACTATGGAATGGTTTGGCATTTTTTGGTGAAACCCTGGCTCATGCATCACTACTTGGTGTATGCATTAGCGTTCTGCTGCACTTACCTTTTGCCTATGGCGCAATAGCCGTATGTTTAGTTATTGCATACTTTATTGGCACAAATGATTCTGCTCAAAGTGATGTATCACTTGCAGTGATTTCCTCAACTTGTCTTTCTGTTAGTATTTTAATTATCTCAGTAGCACCTCAAGCACACCTGAGTCCAGATGCTTTATTATTTGGTGATTTACTTGGAACAAGCCTTAACGACATTTGGTTACTTGCCAGTGCACTGTTAATTTTAACTATATTTTTAGTTAAGTATTGGTCTGCAATTTTAATTACTAGTTTTGACTCTGACTTAGCTCACGTACAAGGGTACCCTTCAAAAAAAGTACGGTTACTAATATTATTTGCTTATGCCACTGCTATGGGAATTGTTATGAAATTACTAGGTGCCTTATTCGCCCCAGCGCTTACAATTATTCCGGCCGCAGCAGCACATTGCAAAGCAAATAAACCATCTCAAATGATTGCATATGCAATATTAATAAGTTGCTTTTCAAGCCTTTCTGGCATCGGCTTAAGCTTTTATTTTGATTTTCCCGTTGGCCCCACAATTATTTGTTTGTCTACATTAATATTAATTATACTAAAAATAATAAAAAAATAATTTCCATTTATTTACTAAATATCAACACATTACTCCTAGATTAAAAATATATAGTCGTTTTTAATTTTACCTACGGAGTATTAAATGAGTATATTCTTTACAAGAACTTATACATTATTAGTAGCTTGTTTTATTTTTGAATCGCTTTACGCTGCCAAAAAAGAAGACTGCCTTGACCCTACTGATTTAAGAGTGTCTTTAGTTATAACAAAAAAACATCAAGGCTGCTCACAAGAATGCACCATTGAAAGAATTATTAAAGGAAAAAAAACCGACGTAAAAATTAGCTCTCGAACTCCACTAGAAGGCACCGATTGCAAAAAACTAGTTAAACTCATGCTCCATGTAGATAAAATTACTGAAGATCTACTTGGAAAAGATTTAAATGACTATTCCGACGAAAAACCTGTGCTTACCTGTGAAAAATTTACTAACACGGAAGATGATTCCGACTGCCAGAAAGACAGAACTCCTTCCTCCCCAAAGCCTGCACCTGATGATGGAGCAGTTGATATTCCAAGGCGGTCTAATTATTCCATCTATAAATGGATGATTCCAATTGGTGGAGCTATTGCTCTTCTTGCACTCAATTGGGCTAAAGTAATGAGTTTAAGAAAATGCAGATAATAAAAAGAACAAACACTGCAAAAACCAAGGTAATATTTGAGTAATCATTTATAATATTACTTTGCCATATTTATGATTAACTAATTGTTAATAATTTTTAAATACAATTACAATTGTATCTAATAATCTTTTAACACATAAGTACGGAGGAATATATGAAAAGTTTTATTACAAAGAATTTAGCACTAGCGGCAATTTGCCATAGGGCAACTACTTCAATAATGTTTTTATGTTTAAGTGTTTGCTTAGCACAAGCATCAGATGATAGCGACACGGAAGATCAGGGCAGAGATACTTCAATGCATACAAGAAAGCAAGGCCATCATTTTTCTGATGAATGTAGTTCTCAGGGATATTCTATTAAATTTGAAAATCATGACTGTTCTGTAGAAAGAAGGTACAATAAACAACATATTCCAACTGAAACTTTAATAAGCTCAAGCAAACCAGTTTCTTGCAAAATAACAGAGGAAATTGTACGAATAATTTTTTGCATGGATCGCATAGAAACGCCACAAAGGCATGAACCTAGAGAATTTATTCATGAACGTGAGCACAACCACCGAGAACTTATACAAGAACCTAGAAAGCTTATTCACGATCTTGTTCATGAAGTTCGTGATATTGGAAGGGATTGTATTGAAGCTATGCCATGGCCTATTAGTTATTTCCTAGGATTTCGACCAATTAAATCAGTTTTAAACTGTATTTTTCCACATCATCAACACAAATGCCTTTAAAAACTTAATCCTACCACACAGTTTTCCTCCGGCTGAGCCGGAGGACTTGCTGACCATCACAAAACAATTATAGCCAGCTCTTGGCAAGTAAATCCTTGCAGAGTATCATTCATCAAAGCAATGAAGTAAAGCAAAAATCTGTGGACCGATCACAAGCTGCAAAAGAGTTGGAACGACTCGCAAAACTTATCTCTCAGCATGATTATCTCTATTTTACCATGGCAATCCCGGAAATAAGCGATATTCAATACGACGCCCTAATAAAGCAAAATCAAGAACTTGAAGCACAATTTCCAGACTTACGCAGATTAGATAGCCCAAGCCATCGAATTGGCTCCCCGGTTTCTTCTCAGTTTGATAAGGTAAAACACCGAAAACCAATGCTTTCCCTTGATAACGTTTTTAACGAAAAGGAATTTTTAGAATTTCAAAAAAAACTACGACGTTTTTTAAAGATGCCTGAAGATTTTCCTATACCCACAGTAGCTGAACCTAAAATTGATGGATTATCCGCAAGCTTGCACTATCAAGATGGTCAGTTCGTTTTAGGTGCAACAAGGGGGGATGGGCAAGCAGGAGAAAATGTTACAGCAAATTTAAGAACGGTTAGGGACATTCCGCTTCACTTGCTTGGGGATTCATTTCCAAAAAGCTTAGAAGTGAGAGGGGAAATTTACATGACACTTGAAGACTTTGAAGAATTAAATAAAAGTCGCAAGCAACAAAACGAATCAGATTTTGCAAACCCACGCAATGCCGCCGCTGGTTCCTTGCGACAGCTAGATTCAACTATTACAGCTTCAAGACCTCTACATTTTTTTGCATATTACGCGCAAAATCTTGAAGGCAACTTAACCAAAACCCATAGTGAATTATTAGAAAAATTACAAACGTGGGGATTTACAGTAAATCCTTATCACAAACTATGTAATGAATTTGGTGAAATGCTAGCGTACTACCAAGAAATGCAAGAAACCAGAGAACAGCTTAATTATGAGATTGATGGTTTAGTTTTTAAAGTTAATGACCAGTTATTACAAGAACGCCTTGGTGTAGTTGGCAGAGCACCACGCCATTCCATTGCTTTTAAATTTGCCGCCGAACAAGCAGAAACCGTTGTGGAAGATATTATTCTACAAGTAGGAAGAACTGGTGTAATTACACCAGTGGCAGTATTGCGACCAGTAATCGTAGGAGGAGTTACAGTTAGCCGTGCCTCTTTACACAACGAAGAAGAGATTCGACGTAAAGATATTCGTATTAATGACACAGTGATTGTACAACGAGCAGGTGACGTTATTCCACAAATTGTTAAGGCACTTGAAAACAAACGTCTTAGTACTTCACAAATTTATAATTTCACAGATAACTGTCCTTGCTGCAATTCTAAACTACATAAAACCCCGGGACAAATTGCAAAACGTTGTTTAAATGGCTTTGGTTGTGAAGACCAAGCCATTCAAAGACTTATTCATTTTGTAAGTAGAGACGCACTAAACATTGATGGTTTGGGCGAAAAAAACATTGCTAAATTTTATGGGTTAAACTTAATAACGTCACCTGTCGATATATTCACCCTAGAAGGGCGCAATCAATCATCGAAAGAATCAATTGAAAATTGGGAAGGCTGGGGCAAACAATCAACCCAAAACCTTTGGGATGCTATTAATAAAGCTAGAACTATACCTTTGGATCGCTTAATTTATGCCATAGGCATTCCACAAATTGGCCAAACCACTGCAAAATTGCTTGCCAAGCATTACAAAACTTTTGAAAAATTTTTAGAAAACATTATTTCAGTAAACCAAAATGATGCCAAGGTCTACAAAGAACTTACGGAAATTGAAGGCATTGGCCACGGTATGGCCAGAGACATTGTTGATTTTTTCCAACAAAAACATAACCTACAAATGGTTGAAGGCCTTCTACAACATGTTAATGTACTTCCATGTGAAGTTTCAGACAATTTGCCATTAAGTGGAAAAACTATAGTGTTTACCGGATCTCTTGAAAATATCAGCCGCAGTGAAGCAAAGTCTCAGGCTGAAAAACTTGGAGCAAAAGTTGCAAGCACAGTTTCTGCACAAACCACTTTTGTAGTCGCTGGGTCAAATGCTGGGCAAAAACTAAAAGCCGCCCATAGCTTAAATGTTACTGTGATTGATGAAGCAAAATGGCAGAAAATAGTAAAAGATTCTACTGCACAAAGTTAGAAATCAAACACAAAAAAATTCTGCTTCGTCAAAATAAAGGTGATCCAAAATCCCGCCATCCATGCAACTAAAAAAGGTAACTGCACTTTCTTTAGTTTACTTAACCCCAGCAAAAAGGCAGCTGTTACTAAGCAATAAACCAAAAAAAATTGTAAATTAAAATACCCAGCCCCAAGGCTAAAAGTTGCAATATCAACAAATTGAATACGGCCAGGACGCAAATGCCGGTAAGCCAATAAAATACTAAAAACAACTATTGATAAATTTAAATTTTTAATTCCCAATGCAAGTACAATCAAGCCTAATAGAGCTACCCACAAGTTAACGCTATTTGATCGCCAATCTTGAAAGGCTAACACCAATGTTAAAGGCACCAACAAATAAAGCACTACGGTTTCTGAATTCTTTTGGCACGCATCTTTTGCAAAATATCGTCCAAACGTCCCTTTAACTGTGACTTTATAAGTATCTTAGATTCATCAGAAAAAGTAGACCAATTTTTAATTTCATCTATACTTCGGCCACAGCCAATGCAAATCTTATCATCATTAAGTGTACAAATTCTTACACAGGGGGATTGCCCCATGATAATGCTCCTTTTTCTTGTAATACTCTTAAAATCAATCTATGTACCTCACGAGGATGCAGATTTGCATCTATCAAGGTGCACCGCTTTGGATTTTTTTTAACTATTTCTAAAAAGCCAGCACGAAGGCGCTCATGAAAGGCAATATCCATAGCTTCAAACCTACCTTCAACAATAGCATCCCCTGACATGCGTGAATTTGCCCGCTTAAGACCAACACTAACATCAAGATCAAAAACAAATGTAAAATTAGGCTCTATATCCCCAACAATATGTAGGTACAATAGTTGCAAAAATCCTTTATTAACTCCACGACCATAACCTTGATAAGCAACTGTCGAATCAGCAAAACGGTCACATAATACCCACTTCCCAGCATCAAGCGCAGGCTTTATTGTATTTTGCCAATGATCAGCACGTGCCGCATACATTAGTAAAACCTCACTCATGGTTGACCAACGGTCGACAGATCCTGTCACCAGTAAATTGCGAATAAGCTCTGCACCCGGACTACCACCTGGCTCACGTGTAAGAACCACGTCAATTCCAATTTTTTTTAAGTTATCAGCCAGAATTAAAGCCTGGGTGCTTTTTCCTGTACCTTCACCACCTTCAAAGGTAACAAACATATAATCTCCATTTGATTGACTTTATAGGTTTTGAGAAAATTATTCCATATCAGTTAGGGTAAAAAATTTTACAGTTAATTTACGATATTTTAATACTTTACGTATAGCCTTAAATTAAAGTCAAATAGGTATTCGTTTATGAAAAAATTTTATTTAGTTTTAGCAGCCATGATTTTGCCATTTTTAGCAAATGACCTGTATGCTACTCCACAAACACAAAAAAAGGGTAAGGCTGTTGCTACTAAGACCCGTACTGGAAAAGCAACTGCTGCTAAAGCAGGCAGTAAAGCACGCGGTGGTCAAACTACTACTAGAGGACCTGGCAACACTTCCGCAAAGAGAAAACCTTCAGCAGGTGGTAGAACTTCGGGAGCACCAAGCTCACCAAGCTCTGATGCCGAGATGAGGGAATTAGGCCAAGTGGTACGCGGGGAAGCTGGTTTGACTAAAGGGTTAGCCGCGATAAGCAGAAAATTAGATGCACTAAATAGTGAAGTAGGAGCAATAGGCGCTATAAGCGATGAAGTAAATGCATTAATGGAAAAGCTAAACCAAATAGATGCCAGTGTAAATTTAACTTGCGGAGGTGGTCAAGGTGGCAATCCACCACAAGGATTTGATGATCCAAATGCTGCCTTCGATGATGGTGGTGATTTTGGCGACCCAAACGCTCAGGATGACGGTAGCGACTACGATGATGGTAGCAGCTACGCAGATGACGGTGGCGGTTATTAAGATAATTACGACCAATAATAATTTTCACCAAATTAACTATCTTTAAAAAAAGAGCGCCCTCCTTTATGGAGGGCTTTTATGTGATCGACAGCCAACAAAATTTAGGCTAGAAATGTATGAAGGCGGGCGCCTAGCTCAGATGGTAGAGCAGCTGACTCTTAATCAGCGGGTCGTAGGTTCGATTCCTACGGCGCCCACCAAGCACAATAAGGATTTCAAACTAGATCTACTAATTAGAAAAAAAAGCTGAATCACCAATAAGTCACCACGATACCAAGTTTTGTTT
This sequence comes from Candidatus Finniella inopinata, assembly GCA_945860985.1. Lineage (GTDB taxonomy): Bacteria > Pseudomonadota > Alphaproteobacteria > Paracaedibacterales > CAITNM01 > CAITNM01. The sequence continues at coordinate 29,645 of CAMASM010000002.1, read as the reverse complement.
CTTTTTATTTTTTACACTTCTGTGGCTAATTAATCATCTACCCCAAACCTTACTGAATGTCCAAACCAATACTCCTACGATTGGTGCAGTTAAAAATCAAGGAAATATCACCTTGAAATTAATTTTTCAATCCGCTATTAAAAAGACAATTTCTTATATTATTTTTTGGGGAACAGTATGATCAAATCCTTAAACTTGTGAATAAATTTATTCGTATTTCTATCTATAGGTTACTAAAGTGAGGTAAAATATGTTTGGATTAAATAAAAAACAAGGAGAAGCGGTTGCTTTACTATCAATAGGAACTTTTTTAGAGTATTTCGATTTGATGCTCTATATCCACATGGCAGTTTTGTTAAATGAACTGTTTTTTCCTAAAACGGATGCACACACGGCAGCTCTTCTTACTGCTTTTGCTTTTTGTTCCACATATCTTTTAAGGCCGCTCGGGGCCCTCGCGTTTGGTTATATTGGAGATCATATAGGCAGAAAAGTAACTGTGGTAATCACAACAACAATGATGTCTATTTCATGCTTAATTATGGCTAATTTGCCAACTTATGCACAAATTGGCATTACTGCTTCGTGGATCGTGACCATTTGTCGTATCATGCAGGGAATGTCTTCGATGGGAGAAATCTCAGGAGCTCAACTGTACTTGAGCGAAACTATCCAACCTCCTGCACGATATGCAGCGGTTGCATTGCTTGCCTTTGCTGTTTCTCTAGGAACCTCAATGGCACTCGGCCTCGCATCGTTTGTAACGTCTTTTGGATTGGACTGGCGTCTTGCCTTTTGGGTGGGCGCAACTATTGCCATTGTGGGAGCAGTGGCAAGAACAAAATTGCGTGAAACACCTGATTTTGCTGATGCCAAACGACGCGTTAAGGAAAGTATTGCTAAGAATAATAATAAACGGAAAGAAATAAATATTAGTGATATCAAACCAGAAAAGGTCAACAAAAAGACGTCTATAGCTTTGTTCTTAATGGATTGTATGTGGCCTTTATGTTTTTATTTTGCATATGTTTATTGTGGAAATGTCTTAAAAAATTCTTTTAATCTTGCGCCAGAGGCAATCATTCGTCAAAATTTTATCGTTTCTTTAGTGCAAATCTTGAGTCTTTTATTATTTGTATTTTTAAGCTACAGAATTTATCCTCTAATAATTTTAAAAGTCAAACTCTTCATTTCTTCTTCTATTATAATTACATGCCCTTATTGGCTTGATCATATAAGTCAGCCGTCTTATTTACTGTTTTTGCAATCTGCTATTATATTTTTTGCCGCGGATGCCGCGCCAGCAACATCGATTTTTTATAAACATTTCCCTGTTTTTAAACGCTTTACCTACATTAGTTTTACATACGCGTTATCACGAGCCCTTACTTATGTTGTCACTTCTTTTGGACTAGTGTACCTTACAGGACTCTTTGGTAATTGGGGAATTCTAATCATTATGTTGCCAATATGTATTGGGTATTTCGTTGGCTTAAGACACTTTGAAAAGCTAGATAAAGACGATGTCCATCGTAAATTTAAGCGCATTGAACCTAACCATAATTTTAAAATGGCAGTTTAAAGAAAGTTTTACAAAAATGGCGATTTTTACTTCATTAGATAAAGAACAAAAACGTGCGGTCAGTTTACTCTCTTTAGGTACTTTTCTTGAGTATTTTGATCTTATGCTTTATGTTCATATGGCCGTATTGTTAAACGAATTATTTTTTCCAAAAACAGATCCTCATACAGCTAGCCTTCTTGCGGCTTTTGCTTTTTGCACAACGTATATATTTAGGCCTATTGGTGCACTGATTTTTGGTTTTATCGGAGACCAGGTCGGACGTAAAGTCACGGTAATACTCACCCTCATGTTCATGGCATTATCTTGTGTTTTTATGGCCAATTTACCAACTTATGCACAAATTGGTATTACGGCTTCTTGGATTGTAACCGTTTGCCGTATTGTTCAAGGAATGTCATCTATGGGGGAACTAACTGGGGCTCAGTTGTATTTGAGTGAACTGATTAATCCTCCTGCTCGTTACTCAGCTGTTGCTTTACTGGCTTTTGCTTCAGCCATAGGGGGTGCAACCTCATTAGCAGTAGCCTCTCTTGTATCCTATTTTGGGCTTAATTGGCGTATTATTTTTGGGGTCGGCGCTGTTATTGCGTTTGTGGGCACAGCAGCTCGGGTGTTTTTAAGAGAAACCCCTGATTTTATAGCAGCAAAACGCAAGGGCGCAAATCCCCATGTTCCACAACATTCTCATGTTTCCGGACAAGAAAAAGTAGATTATAAAACCTTATCGGCATTGTTTTTGATGGATTGTATGTGGCCTTTATGCTTTTATCTTTCCTACATGCATTGCGGCACAGTATTAAAGAATTCTTTTAGCTATAGTCCTGAACAAATTATCCATCAAAATTTTATCGTTTCCATAGTACAAATCAGTACATACTTACTGTTTGTCTTTTTAAGTTACAAAATCTATCCCTTAAAAATTCTTAAAATTAAACTCCTTATCTCTTCAGTTATTGTTATAAGCTACCCCTACTGGTTAAATAATTTTCAGCATGAATTTCACGTGTTATTGCTGCAATGTTGTATAATCTTTTTTGCCGCCGACGCTTCACCAGCCACATCGATTTTCTATAAATACTTTCCTGTATTAAAATGCTTTACGTATATTAGTTTTACCTATGCTTTATCGCGAGCTATCATATACGTTATTACGTCCTTTGGTCTTGTGTATTTAACAAAATTTCTTGGAAACTGGGGGGCTTTAATCATCACCATTCCTGTATTTATGGGATATATATTTGGTCTTCGACATTTTGAACAGCTTGAAGCCGAAAGAGCCTAAGCTGCTTCTGCAACTGAACGAAAGTACTCAATAAGTTTTCTAGCAGCAAATAGTCTTTTTTCGTCTGTTAGTGTTTCTGTATCTACTACTTGTCCGTATCCTGCTGTTTTGAAAGCAACATCAGCAAAATCTGCAGCAAATTTATTTATAGAGGATAATTGATCTTGAAAACCTGTTTCAGGAGCACATTCGAATACAGATGGATAAATAAAGGCTAGTTTTTTCCTACCCCTACCATGACCTAAGGTTACATTTATATGACAACCTTTTGAAGGGTCATAATCGGCTCTTAATTGAAAAGACTTTGCTGTGTGGTCTTGATACTGAATGCCTACAACTTGATTTTCTGCATCTTGCATTGTTCCTATCATTATATCGTTTACTTGGTCTAATCTTGCGGTCCCGATTTTAAACAGCGCTTTTCTGATTGCATCTGCAGAATTCTCACATTTAATTATTTCCTCAGTAGATGGCGAAGCTGAATATGTATTAGCAGCTGCAACTAAAATTACCAACAATAACAAAATTTTACTACAGGTATTCATAATGTGTTTTTTATAAAAATTTAAGAGTTAATGTTGTTAATATACTTCATTTATGCAAATAAAGCAATTTTTAAAAGGATCTTGATAAAATATAAATACTGTTTTTCAGTAACAGGGATTTTTCAAATGGTATTCGCACCATGAAATATTTGAAAAAATCTCATGAAATAATTATGATCAAAAAAATTTATTTAGTTTAATATAATCATGAATGTTGTACGCTTTGGAGCAATTTATTTATTAATGTCCAATTGCTCTAAACTTTTAATGTAGGAAGGATACCTAAATGGTATTACGGTTGTTTTTTGTAGGACTATTCGTTGTAGGTAGCGCATATTTTTTGGTCAAAGAAAATATTTCAACACCTAGAATTCTTGTACTACAAAGTTATGGCAGCGACTATTCTTGGACACGCGATGTAGACCTTGGCATCAAAAGAATTTTAGAAAAAGAAAATACTATCGGAGTTCGCTGGCATTACATGGATACCAAAAATCACCCAGAAGAACACTACATAAAAAAAATAGCTATAGTTTCAAAGCGTGTTATTGACCAGTTCAAACCAACAGTTATTATTGCAGTAGACGATGATGCCCAAGAATACGTAGCTAAATACTATAATAATGACCCAAAAATTAAGATAGTTTTCTCAGGAGTCAATGGAACCAGAGAACAGTATGGCTTTGATAAAGCAAACAATGTAACTGGAATTTTAGAAAGAATACCTATAGAAGGGTTGGTTGACACATTACAATTACTCGCTGACTCTACAAAAGATATTAAGATTATTCATATTGGTGACTCTTCCGAAACAGTAAGATTTGATGATATAGCCGACTATATTTAATTTGATCATAAAATATGCTCTTTAAAAAGCTTCTCAATACTTCCACCAACCTTGCGCCTTTTTGCTTTTGCATTGGCCCATTTTTTCTCTATGGGATTAAAATCCGGAGAATACGGTGGCAAGTAAAGCAGAGTATGCCCCGCATCCCCTATGGCTTTCTTCATCGCAGCACCCTTGTGAAAGCTGGCATTATCCATGATCACAACGCTTTTGGGCGGCAACTTTGGGATCAGATCTTCAATTATCCAGGCGTTAAATATTGATGTGTTGACGTTTGCTTGAAACAAACTAACTGTTAACAATGTACCTAAAAGTAAGGCCCCAATTACATTAGTACGGCCCTTAGCGCCCCAATCATGCTTTCCAAAGCAACGTTTGCCTTTGGTAGCGTATCCATGAGTGCGTGGCATGTCGTGAGCAAAACCACTCTCGTCAATAAATACCAGTGAGCGGCTCTGGTCCTTATGCTTCTTTATCTCCTCGCAAAAAGCAGAGCGTTTTTCTTTGTCCGCTTTGGGGTGATTTAGAGTTTTTTTTATAGGTAACATTTAAGAGTTTAAGGGCATACCACACACAATGTTCACCGACTCCAAGACGAGTGGCTCGTTCAAATTGGTAAGCGTCTGGATACTGCTCCACATCACCTTTCAGGGCTTCCATATCTATTTTTGTTGATCGGTTACGTTTCTTTATAGCCTCAATGTTTTTCGACCACCTCATTACGCTGGCTACGCCAACCCCAAAGCGTTTAGCCGCCTCGTTCATGCTGAGACCTTCCTCACTTCGTATTTTTAGGACTTGTTGGCGCATATCTAGGGAGTAGGTCATTGGCGTAATCTGCTTTGATTATTTGTCTAAAGTTATAATCAAATTAATATTGGTTTGCTATATTTTTTTGCACAAATATAAAAAGTGGAAAAATGTCAAAATACTACCATCAATGCTCGTTTCAACTTTTGATGCTTGGAAAGATGCCATCAAAAAAGGTGGAGAAATTGCTGACTACATTATTATATCCAATTACCGAAAAATTTATAAAACCCCAGATAGTGAAGAAAAAGTTAATCCAAAAGAAGTTATCAAGTGGACTATGGAGAACGCGACAATACCTATAATTGGATTAAACACATTTGTATTTGAGGACGGATCCAGTTTAGCCATTGCTACATCTCCCTACGAACAAGGAGAAGTAGCCGCAAATTTTGCTGTACAAATTATTAAGAACGGAGTGATATCACCACACACAAAAACAAAACAGTTTGTAGTAGGAATAGATGAAGCATCAACCCTTCCAGGTGGACAATTTTCAAAATTACCAAAAATTTACTCAGCGTACGCTTTATATTCAAGATCATTTAGAAAAGCACAAAAAAGCTAGTTACTCTATCTTTCTCTTTGCTTAACTTTACAAGCAAAAGAAACTAATTCACCTTTTTTCTTAGATTTTTTTCCAAGAGCTTTGCGTATAATTTTTTGCAAAACTAAATCACAACCTAGGCGAGAAGACATATCTACAACGTTATTGGCCAAAAAATTTGAATTCTTACCTAACTTCTTGGTTAAGAATTTTTTGCCATAAAATTGCCTACTTTTTTTAACTTTTTTTGAACGAAACTGATAAATTTGATCAATCGACAATTCTTTTGTATAACTATGGCCAGCCTCACAAAAAGCAATAGAGAATATACACACAATAAATTTAAAATGAAAAAGCACTGTTTTTAAGAATTTTATGTATACGTTTATTATAAATACTAAACATTAAAATAATATTAAAAAACTTGCTTGTTCTTTGCCCCTTATGGTTTAATCAGAAAAAAGTAAAATTATGCCAACAAGCGAAACAGGCTAACAAGTTGGTAGCTATTATCTATTGGAGATGTACTAAGTTTATGAGCAAAAAATTATTAATTGACGCATCACACTCCGAGGAAACGCGCGTTGCTGTAGTTGATGGTAACAATCTAGAAGAATTTGATTCTGAGAACTTTAGCAAAAAGCAACTCAAATCAAATATCTATCTTGCAAAAGTTGTACGCATTGAACCATCTTTACAAGCAGCATTCGTTGAATACGGTGGCGACAAACATGGATTTCTACCATTTGCAGAAATTCATCCAGATTATTATCGAATACCAGCGTCTGATCGAAAGGCTCTTCAAAAAGATCTTGAAAGTGAAGCTGAAGAAAATACTGAGGAAGAAACAGCAACAGTTGCACCAAAAAAAAATTATCGCTACAAAATCCAAGAAGTTATTCAAAAACGCCAAATTCTACTTGTGCAGGTAGTACGTGAACAACGTGCAAACAAAGGAGCCGCTTTAACTACATATATTTCAATCGCTGGGCGATATTGTGTATTAATGCCTAATTCAACCAATCGCACAGGTGGAATTTCAAGAAAAATTCAAGATGACACAGACCGTAAACGTTTAAAAGAAGTATTGACTGGCTTAGATGTTCCAGACGGCATGAACTTAATTGTACGCACAGCTGGTCAAGAACGCTCAAAACTTGAGATCCGTCGTGACTACGATTACTTAATAAAAGTTTGGGAAGAAATTCGCGAAAAAACTTTGCAGTCTATTGCACCTTGTCTCATTCACGACGATGGTGATCTGGTTAAACGTGCCATTCGAGACATTTATACCAGAGAAATTGATGAAATTCTCGTTGAAGGTGAAGAGGCTTATAAAGACGCCAAAGAATTTATGAAAATTCTGGTTCCAAGCCATGCAAAAAAAGTGAAACTATACAAAGATGCTAAAACGCCATTGTTCCACAAATTTAAAGTAGAACAGCATATTGAAAAAATGATGTTTCCAAAAGTAGAATTACCTTCTGGCGGAACAATTGTTATAAACCATACAGAAGCGTTAGTTGCTATTGACGTAAACTCTGGTAGATCAACAAAAGAACGCAATATAGATGTTACCGCTTTAAAAACCAATTTAGAAGCTGCCCAAGAAATTGGTAGACAGCTGAGATTACGTGACTTGGCAGGACTTTTGGTAATTGACTTCATCGATATGGATGACAATAAATATATCCAGCAAGTCGAACAAAAATTAAAAGAATCCGTCAAACAGGATCGAGCCCGCATTCAAATTGGAAGAATTAGCCAATTTGGCCTACTAGAACTTTCTAGACAACGCCTACGCCCAAGCCTAATGGAAAACAACACGTCTCCATGTTCACATTGTCATGGCACAGGAACAGTTCGCTCCACTGAATCTTTAGCACTACAAGTACTACGTGCTATTGAACAAGAGGCAATTAAAGGTGTAGCCAGTGAAATTGAAGCTGCAGTTCCCAAGGGAACCGACTTGTATCTACTTAACCAAAAACGCAGAGAAATTATTCAAATTGAAAATCGCTTTGACGTCTCAATTTCTGTAGTTAGAGAAAACCTGGCAACAGCTCCTTTTTATAGAATTGACATATTAAAACAAAAAGAAATTCCCAGCATTGCAAAAAAAACTGCACTTTTAAAAGATGAAACAAGCGATGAACAAACTATCACGGTTGAGCCAGAAAATAAACCAGAGGTAAATATCGAATCTGTGGAGCCTAAAAAAGGTAACAAAAAACGACGCCGCAAAAAAGGTAATAAACCAAAAGAACCTGTTAATGAAAACATTGTAGCTGAAAAAAGCAATAACGAAACTGCTGAACAGATATTGCCACAAGAAATGCCTACTAAGAAAAAAAATCAAACGCAGCATAAAAGAACTACAAAAGATACACCAGTTCTAGAAAGTAAGCCTGTTGAAAACAAAAAAGCACCTCAGGAAAATGTAGAACCACCATTAGAAGAGGCAACGACAACTCCTGGAAAGAAACGTCGTCGTAACCGTAATCGTAAGCGCAAAGACACCCAAATAGCGGAAAGCAGCGCTGGAATTGACTCACCTGAAGAAAATAATGAAAATCCTAAAAATAAAAAAAAAAATTGGCTGAGAAGATTGTTAGATTAGTTGCTTAACAAACCTTTCAACGGGGATAATGCGAACTTTCCCCGTTGAAAAGCATCAAGCAAAATCATAAATTTTTGTAATTGTTTCTATATCCAAACTAGCACCACCTACAAGCACACCGTTAACGTTGCTAATGGTAAATATCTCTGCTGCATTTGCACTACTAACCGAACCACCATATAACAATACAACGTTCGGCAAATGACTCCTTAGCATGTCATGCACAGCTGCTATTTCTGACATAGTAGGAGTTTTTCCAGTACCAATTGCCCATAAAGGCTCATAAGCTATCCAAAATTTTAAAGAAGAAGGAAAACAATTATTAAGTTGTTGAGATAACACCTGGCTGGTTTGTCCATTTAAATAATCGCTCAAGCTCTCACCAATGCAAATAATCGGAGTAATACCAGATTCTTGGCATTGCACGGCTTTAGCTTTCACTAAATCATCTGATTCATTAAAAAATTGACGACGCTCGGAATGACCAACTAAACAATAATTAATACCTACATCAGCCAACATTTGTGCGCTTATTTCCCCTGTATAGGCGCCATTTGGCAAATGGTGCACATTTTGCGCACCCAAATTAATGCCAAACTTATCTATATAAACGAATGGAGGACAAACAATAAGATTATCTAAATTACTGAATGCATTTTTATATGCATTTAAAAGATCTTGTGAACCATTCATCTTCCAATTTGCCACAACCCATTTTTTCATGATCTCTCCTTATTAGGCCTATCTTGCCGAAACCTTGGTTTTTCATTAAGGTTAATATGATAAATTATATAAATGTTATAGGTATATGCTACAAGTTTTTCGTGATCATGCACACAAGTGGTTTATTAAAGTTTTACTTTCTATCATCGTAATAAGCTTCGGCTTATGGGGTATTGGTGATGTTATCTATAAATTTTTTGCCCACCGCCCCATTGTAACTGTTGGTAAACACAGCATAAGCCATGAAGAATTGGCACATCATATGCAAAAAGAAACAGCTCGAATCAACAATTTAACCAAAGGTAAACTTACAAACCAGCAGTTAAAATCTCTAGGTATACACAACAGTGTAATTAACCGCCTAGTTAGCCAATTAGTACTTGGTGAAGAACTTGAAAGAATGAACTTAGGCATTTCTGATGAAGTGTTAAAAGATCAAATTCATGCAATGCAAACATTCCAATCAGACGGTAAGTTTGATGAAAATAAATTTATCTCAGCATTACATGACCAAAGCATGAGCGAACGCGCATTTTTAAAGGAAGCCCGCAATAGTATGCTAACTCAACAATTAATCACAAGTATTGCTATGGGTGCAAGATTGCCAGCTTTTTATACAGACACTTTGATAGGCGCGTTAACCCAAGAAAAAGTTTTTGCCTTTGTAGAAATTGACGCTTCAAAAATTAAAATTGAGAAGACACCAAGCAAAGAACAGCTAGAAAGCTTTTATGAACAATTCAAAAATCGCTACATGGTTCCAGAATACAGGAATATTACAGTAATGATCCTTGATAACCAAGCAATGCGCCATCTTCTCGGTATTTCAGAAAAAGATGTTCGTAAATTTTACGATGAACGCAAAGAAAACCTAAAATACCCTGAAAGACGCAGTATAAAACGCCTAACTTTTAAAGATCAAGAAAGAGCAGTAAAGGCTCTAAAAATGATTGAAAAGGGAGCATCTTTTGCCAAAGTTGCAAAAGAAATTAGTGGTAGTGAATTAGAAGATATGGGGCTAGTTGCTAAAGAACAATTAGCAGAATTTGCTGCCGATAAAATTTTTGAACTTAAGTCTGGCAAAACAACTGACGTAATTCCAACAGGATTTGGTTTCCATATTTTTCAGGTTTCAAAAATTGAACAATCACGTATTGCAACCTTCGATGAAGCAAAAGAAGAACTAGAGAACATACTTATACAAGAACAAAAATCTTCAAGAATTGACGAAATTCGCAGTAAAATAGACGATTCTTTAGCAGCGGGGCAAAAACTAGAAGAAATTGCTAAAACCATGAATTTGAGCGTACAAAATATTGAAAGTATTGATCAGCAAGGCAAATCTGCTAATGGTAAACCTATATTTAAAAAGCCAAATGCTCTACAGCAAGCAATAATTGAAAAAGCATTTACAACAGAACAGGGGTTAGATAGCGGCTTTGTTGACATTGCTGGAGAAGGAGCTTTTGTACTTTGCGTAAATAAAGTCAACCCTGCCAACGCCCCGGCATTTAATGAGATTGCCGAAAAAATTAGCAAAGACTGGCAAACTGAGCAACAACTAGAAGAAGCATCAAAACTCGCATCATCAATTGCTTCCGATTCCAAGTCAATGAATGCATTGGTAAGCTTTGCAACTAAACACAACTTGTCACTTTCAACTAACCACGCTTTCACAAAATTAGAGTTAGGTAAAAATGAACGTAAATCTAAAGACATTTTCCCAACACAATTAGCTGAAAAAGCATTCATGTTAGCAAAAGAAACAGCCATAGCAGGACAAAATGAAAAAGGTGGTTTTACAGTAGTAATGCTACAAAAAACTCGTGAACCAAAAACAACTAACGAAGAAAAGCAAAATCTAAAAACTAATATCAATAATATGATTCAAGAAGACATTGCAGCAGCGACAATTAACGCCATGAAAGAGCTTCATAAAATTGAAATTAACCAAGAAATGCTTGCGCAGATGATGGAATAACTATGTTAAAAGTTAGCGACAAATTGCCCACCTTTTCTATTCCCAACCAAAATGGTGAGGCAGTTAATTCCGCTGATTTGAAAGGATACTGGACGGTGTTATATTTTTACCCAAAAGATAACACCCCAGGATGCACACAAGAAGCATGTGACTTTCGTGATGCCAATCAAATCTTGAAAAACCTAGGTTGTAAAGTTTTAGGTGTATCTAAAGATTCCACACAAAGTCACACCAATTTCATACGCAAATATGAACTACCATTTGATTTACTTAGTGACACCACGGGTGAACTTTGTGAAAAATTCGGCGTGTGGATTGAAAAAAGTATGTATGGAAAAAAATATTTTGGCATCCAACGGGCAACTTTTTTAATTAATCCTGATGGTCAAATTACCAATGTATGGGAAAAAGTAAGCGTTAAAAATCATACAAATGATGTACTGAAAGTGCTACAAGAAAACCTTTCATGACACGCACAGAACATGATTCTATGGGAAGCATTGAAGTTCCTGAAAGCGCATATTGGGGGGCACAAACAGAAAGATCACGCCAAAATTTCAAAATAGGCGGCCACAAAATGCCAGAACTTTTAATAAAAGCTTTTGGTATTTTAAAACGATGCGCTGCTCAAACTAACTGCGAACTTGGTAAAATTGATAATGACCTTGCAAAAGCAATTATTGCTGCCTGTGACCAAGTTATCGATGGTAGCCTTAACGATCATTTTCCTTTGAGTGTTTGGCAAACAGGTTCAGGCACCCAAACCAACATGAACCTAAACGAAGTTATTGCTAACCGTGCTAATGCCATATTAGGTAATGCAAATTCGGCCCATCCTAACGATCATGTTAATTATGGGCAATCATCAAATGATAGTTTCCCTACCGCTATGCATATAGCAACATGCTTAGGGATCACCCAACAGCTATTACCTTCTTTAAAAAACTTAACCCATGCTTTTGAAGAAAGAACCAAACAATTTAATAAATATATAAAAATTGGCAGAACTCATTTGCAAGACGCCACCCCAATCAGACTTGGGCAAGAATTTTCAGCCTATGTCGTACAACTTAGCAATAATATTGATCGCCTTAATGGAGTAATGCCACGGCTTTATCAGCTAGCCCAAGGTGGCACTGCCGTAGGCACGGGGCTTAATTGCCCACAAAATTTTGCTGAAATTTTTGCAAAAAAAGTTTCAGAGTATACCAAACTTCCATTCGTCACTGCTCCCAATAAATTTGAAGCATTAGCATGTCACGATACTATGGTTGAAATTTCAGGCGTGTTAAACGTAATTGCCGTAAGTTTAATGAAAATTGCCAATGACATCCGCTTTCTGGCATCTGGTCCAAGGTGCGGATTTGGAGAATTGCTACTACCTGAAAACGAGCCAGGTTCTTCAATTATGCCAGGTAAAGTTAACCCCACCCAATCTGAAGCACTAACAATGGTTTGCTGCCAAGTTATTGGCAACCATGTGACTATAACCACTGCAGGACTCCAAGGACATTTTCAACTAAATGTATTTAAACCAGTTATTATTCATAACGTACTTGAATCAATTAACTTGCTAGCTAGCGCTTGTGAAAGTTTTCAGGCTAATTGTATTGAAGGCATTCAGGTTAACCAAAAAAAATTAGAAGAGAACTTAGAAAAATCCTTAATGTTAGTTACTGCTTTAAACCCCATCATCGGCTACGATAATGCCGCTAAAATTGCAAAGAAAGCGCTACAAGATAATATAAGCTTAAGTGATGCGGCGGAAGAATTGGGATTATTAAACAAAGAGGAGTTTAATAAATACGTTAAACCTGAATTGATGGTTTAACAAATTACAAATTAATTACCCAATATCTATAAATTTTAGTATTTCATATGGCGTTGCATACCTTATTTTTCACAATTTTTAACCGGCCAATACCAAGAGCTAGCATGTGCTTCATGATCTAAGCCAGCAACAATCAGATGCTCCTTAGCACGCGTTAACCCAACATAAAACAACCGATTGTGTTCATGTTCTATGGACTGTTGGTAATGATTTTTCAAAGCAGCAGTTAGCACTGTATCAGCAGCTTGTGGAGGTTTTAAAAACCAAAACTTGGCAACAGGATCGTACAAAACAATATCTTGCTTAAGATTAGGTTCATCGCCATTATCAAGAATCACAACAATTGGCGACTCAAGGCCTTTAGCTCCATGTATTGTAGAAATTCGCACCCCTTGCTCATCAGTGCCTGAAGAAGAAATCTCTGAAACATAAGCAGGAGGAAATTCATAAAGGTGATTAACCAAATCCCGAATACCCAAATTCAATAAATTAAAACGTTTAAAAACTTCTTCCATAAAAGCAAAAAGCATTTCATCTTGAATGTTAAGAGCTTCATAAGCTATCTGAAAATAACCATAAGCAGAAGACGGAATCATTTGTAATAATTGATTAAGCAAACTGGCGTTATTAGGATATTTTTCCTGTACTTGCTTCCATAAATCACCATCTCTATTATGACAAAGATCAAATAGGGCATCCCCATCAATCACAGTGACTGCCTGCATCCATTGGCTTTTTAATAATCCAGCTAAATTCAAATCATTATAAGGCATTAAAAGAAATTCAACTATACTTAGCAAATCTTGCACTACTAAAGAATTCATTAAGTTCTTTGGTTCCAGTGCTGTATAAGTTATTCCTCGTTTATCACAAATAGATGTCAGCTCACCCATAAAACTGCCACGCTTGCGCATTAAAACCATAACATCATTCCAACTAGCATTACGCTTTTCACATTCAAGATACAACCCATTAGAAATGAGTTGCTGTAAATGATCTATCACTTGCTTACAAAGTACTTGTTCTTCTGATTCTTCATCTGACTCAATTACATTTTCAAAAATTGGCCACGCATCATTAACAAATTTTTCTACCTTAACAAGTGGCAAAACTTCAATGCTACCCGCAAAATCATACCAAGGAATATGTAATACAACATTTTGACCAAGGCCAGAGAAATTCTTGGCAAAAACTTTATCAACTAACTTTAAAATATTTTTAGCACTACGAAAATTAGTAGTCAGGTGCACATCATCCCATGGCTGGCAAAGTTCTTTAAATTGCTGATGCATTTGTGCATACATATTAATATCAGCTCCTTGAAAACTATAGATAGACTGCTTCTCATCACCAACAACAAATAAGCTACGTTTACTATTATGCTGATCAAATAATCCATTCACTAAATGTTCAATTACTTGCCACTGTGCAACACTCGTGTCTTGTGCTTCATCTAATAACATGTGATCAATTCGATAATTCAGATCAAGCAACACCTGGTCAAAAACGTCAAATCTTAAAGCTTGTAAAGTAAATTCTATGAGATCATGAAAATCCCAGAGATTATTTTCCTGTTTAAGTGTTTTATAATGATCTCTAAAAAGCTGCTGCAATTGCCAAAAATGTAGCGATTTTTGCAAATGGTCAAATCGTCTTTTTTTAGAATAATAATTAGCCAAATCTTCCCCATAAATTTTTAAAACTAACTCTGCTTCAGGATATTGACTTTGCAAATTCTTAGTTAAAATTTTACTGCGCACAGTGCCTTTTTGTGTAAGGAAAATTTGTGCAAATTCATGATCTATTTCCACAGCAGCATCATCAACCACAACATTAAAAAGTCCTGTTAAATACTTTCTGACAGTGTCATCAACTTTTGGAAATTCTGGACAACCAGAAATGTCAAACAATATATATAAACGCTCTTGAATATCATTAAAGTCATAATTATTAACTGTATGCCTAGCATTGCTTAAATAATCAAACAAAACCCCATCACTATGAAAATTCAAAAATTCCTCAATAAAAGGAATTGCCTTAGGATTTTTCAATAAATCTTGAAAGGCTTGATGTAAATAAGTAGACTCCTCAAAATTTTCCATAACCCGAGGAGATGTTTTTAAGATGTCACCACTAAATTGGCGCTGCAACAAAGTTTGACAAAAACTATGGACAGTTTGAATTACCACAGGTTGTCTTTGAATAACTTCGTTTAGAGGAAGCGTTTGTGAAATATTTTGTTCATTTGGAACCTCACCTAATTCCACTAACTGTTTAGCAATTTCATCGCTTGAAAGTTTGGCAAAACCACAAATTCGTTTTTGTAAACGCTGTTGCATTTCAAATGCCGCAGCTCTTGAAAAGGTAAGACATAAAATACGTTCAGGCTTAGCACCGTGTAAAAGTAAACGAATAATACGATCAATTAAAACTTTAGTTTTTCCAGACCCGGCAGACGCATTTACCCAACAACTAACTTTTGGATTACTTGCTTTTTGCTGCAAATTGTTAATTGATAAGTTGGTCATGATCAAATAAAATATTTGCCGATTTTAACAGCTTATTAACTTTTGTGTGATAAGGAAACTCCTCCCCCACCCCCACCCTATATAGGGGGGGCCGCCCACACTCGCCCCAACCTACGCAACAGATACGACCTTCTCGCTGGCATCCGTTAAAGGTTTTACGAACGGACTCCATAAGGTTAAATCTGAAGAATGGCCTATTCTTAATCACTAATATAAACCGGTTGTACTTAATAAATAATTAATCCGTCTGAAATTTGTTAATTAGCGAGACAGCGTAAACAAACCCACAAATAACACTTAAGGTACATGCAAGATAGGCTTCCTGAGGAACTGCAGAGCTCACCAAAAATCCACCATGCATAACTATCGCAGCTCTTGCAAAACGCTTCAAATCAATATTTTTACTAAAAGCGAGATAAATATTTGGAATTAAACCAAAAATCACAAAGTATGGATTGTAAGCTATTTTAACTAAGCTAATGATTTCATTAATCGTCATTGGCAAAGACAAAATATTTCCTAAATGACTCACATTTGCCAAACTAAACAATCCAAGACTTAACAACAAATAAATAAAACGCTGTCGTCCAAGATGCCTATGCAATAACAAACAACTAACCCCAGCAAACACAACTGTATTACACAAACATGCCGCAACCCATGACAGACCATGCATGACTTTAAAATTACGTAAGTAGCCTAAAAAACCAAATAAAAATAAAGGCATACCTAACATCAAAGAATCATACAAAATATACCACGAATGGTAAGCATACAATCCCATTCCCCTTTGTCCAAGCCAAGGAGCTGTCAGCAATATACCCCAAATAATATATACATGAGATTCTTTAAAAAACTCTCTTAAAATGCGTAGTAAGCACCATGCACTTGCCCAAAAACAAAGTATTGGTAACAAATAACCAAAACAACTAATGCTATAAAATAATTTATTTACAAAAAACCATAGTGGAGCTTGTCCGGCATTGCTATCCCAAATACCACCAAAAATCCAATTACATATACTATGTAAATTATTATAAGGAAAGCTACAATTTGGCCAATTACTAGTCATGTCATTATGGCTAATTCGCATAAATGAAATATCTATCTGGCAAATTGTGACAAATGAAACGCCTAGGCAAATCATATGCTCTAAAAATTTTACAGATATCTCACGTATGTTTACCAAAAAAATTGCAGCAAGAAGTAGTAATAGCGGAATATACACAGCTAAGGGAGCAAGCTCTATATAAATCCAATTTAATTTAGGAGAATGAATAAAAGGAAAGAAAAAAGTACTACCAACGTGATCTTTTAGAGCAACTCCATCTTTGTTACCAGTATGAAGCTTTATATCTTCACCCTCTTTTTGTTCAAAAAAGACGCCATCTGACCAATCACTGATCCAGATAATGCCACGGTCCGCCTTCTCTACCTTAATTGATAAAACTACTGGAACTGAAACAAAAGCATTTTGCACATTAACAGGAAGACCCCAAACATAGGAACTATCCATAAATCTTTGACTAACCTTAAAGTCATATAAAAAACATTGTGCAGGAATCCGGGCATAAGCCTTAGAAATTTCTGGTTTTTCAGCTTTTGGATTTTTTAAAAGTAGATCAATCTGGTCAGCAAATTTTTCGTGAAGCATTTTTCCTAGGTCATTTGAAAAATCTTCATGCTGTTGAATGATATCGCCATTGTACATGGCAATTGGTATAGTCTTAACATTAATCACAGGAGATATATAGTTAACATATGCCTTAGAAAAAACTCCAATCACAAGCACCGCATAACCAAAAAATTGATAACGCTTGTTGACTGGTAAAGTCCATACTAAAACTAGACCAACCAGGTATGTAAAATACCAACGTGCACTCGCCAATGGCAAACCAACAACGTATAAACCAAAGCCTGTGAATAAAATAGAGTGGTTATATTTTTTTAAAAAATCTATCATGTAGTCGACCATTTTAAAAGCAACCTATAACCCAACAAATAATCAAAATTCTAATATTACCCTATTAAGCAATCTCATTTTGATTAAGCTTTTTACCTTGCCTATAAATGAAAAAGGCTACCAAACTTAATATACACACTAAAACCAATACCGAAGACAAAGCAAAAATATATTCACCACTACCATATTGACGTAGCCCATCTTCGTCTAAAGCGCCACACCATTTACAATCAAGCAAAAAACCAACTAGTTGCATAATTCCAGCACTTCCAATTACGCTAAATGTATTGATTACCCCAAGCATGGTCCCAGATGTCTCTACACTTGTATAGTGTGATGCCGCACTAAAGCATAATATTTCAGAGCTACTAAATATACCCATTGCAATCAACACAATGATCAGCGAAAAAATTGACAGATTACCACCGTAAAGCATAGTCAACAGACAAAGCACCATGCCAAAAGCACTAAATAGGATAGCCTTATTGTAATATTTATACTTTTCACACAACCACGGAATAAGCAAACCGCTAATCGCTGCTCCAACATAAATTTGCATCGTTACATTTGCTGCGTTTACACGTGGTAAATGGAAATGATTAACCAAAAAAGACACTCCCCAAAGATCAGCAATCACAGATAATGGCGAATAAAAACATGTAGTCATAATAGCATATGCAAATACTGGACGAGTCTTAAAAACCATCGCAATACTTTGGGTAATTTCAGACCATTTTAATGTCGCACCTCTATTTACATCTTCTTTTGGCATGACAATCACTAAGCAAAACCATAGTATTACACCGATGGCAGAAAGTACCTTAAAAGCATACTGCCAGTCTGTAGATTCAATCAGGTGAACCAATGGTTTAGCAGCTATCAATGGACCGAATAAACCAATCGTAAGCGCTGCCCCCATGAAAAATCCACGTGTTGAGCTTGGAAAATTATCTGCTGCCACCTTTAAGCAGCCAACATAAGCACAAGCAGAACCAAGCCCCATAAACATTCGACTAATTTGAGCTTCCCAAAGGCTACTACCTTTAATCAACATGCCATTGCCTATTAAACATAAAATAATGCTTGTTAAAACAACTCTTTTAACTCCCAGACGATCAATCAAAACTCCACATGGTATTTGAGCAATCGCATAAATAAACATGAAATAGGAACCAAGTGTTGAAAAATCATTCGCTGTCATAAAAAATGCACTACGAAGTTCAGGTTCAACCAGCCCAGGAGCTACTCGCAAAATGTATTGATACAAAAAGAAGAAAGCCATTCCACCCCAAGCAAAATAGGCATGAGAAGGCATTTTTGATTTATTCATTATTTAAGCGTTCCAAGTACACATATTCGTTGTATTTTGGCTTTTTTGATGGCCACGGGCAAGCTAAAAATGGACCGGTTGAGAGTAAATAATGATTCACTATTTTTTCTAAATTTTCTTGCATTAATCCCATAGCCATTGAAATACTAAAAGTAACCATACCAATCGGCTGTGTACCCCTTAGTTGCCAAAATTCCCCTTGTGTTTGAATATGAGGATCAAAGCTTTGACAAAGAAATGTTTCCACTAATAATTGTGGAGCATAACCTGTAGTAACCTCATTTTTACTTGGTGGCATACCTGTTTTAAAATTTATCACCAAATTGCCAATTTCCGTAAATACAGAAGCATCTACTCTAGCTCTTAATAAAACCCCACCAACCAAAGAAATTTCCAGCAGCTTTTCAGATTCGATTTTAAGTGGTTTTAATTCCTTAAACTGCCTATCTACCCAATTAATAATTTTTAATAAGCGCCCATACCATAAAATTTTAGGTCTATCTAATTTCAAAGTGCTCATAAAACCAAGCGCTTCTTGGTAACCTTGCTTTATATAAATTTCTATCAATTTATGAACACTAATACCAAACTCTTTAGCAAAATTATTAACACCAACACGCTCTAGCGGTAATAACTTCAAAATGTAGTGAGCATAATAACCATATGGATCCTGCATTAATTGATTAAAACCACTGGCACTAATTACCTTAGGACGACTAATTAGAGGTGGATTTGCCACCGCCACAGTTTTTGGAAATTTCAACTTACCAATTTTTGATACCTTAATAGTTTCTTTAAGTAGTGGATGATCAAAATATCCAGATTTGTTACAAGCTAAAATATTAAGTGTAAAATGTGCGGCCCACTTAATTAGAGCCTGGTTTAAATCATTAGATTTTAACAGCGATTGGCCATACAAAGACCTAATTTGGCTATGTTTCAAACAAAACACCACTTGGTCTGGTTTGTAGCGTAAAGCATTATGCAAACCTAAACGAATCTGAGGTTTAAAAATCCTCAAGTTAACTGCTAATTTAAACCAATTTGTTGAATCATCTAAAAGAGATACATACTCAAGCGGTAATCGCTGAAGCAAAGTATCAGGCAAATCTTGCCAACATTTCGAATCTACTAATTGCTTAACTAAAACACTTTTAAACTCATACTCTTTCCAAAAATTCTTTTCAGAGCTTTTCCTGGCTTCATATTCATAAACCAGCATCTGCTTAGCCAAATCTTCATCAATCTGCTTTAAGAAAGGATGGTTTAGTATATTCATAGTATTTACTTGGCAAGAATTCCCAAAATACAAATGCAATTTTGCAACAAAGTCGTAAGGCAAATGAACACTATCCATTACTGTATATTGTAAGTGCTGCCATAATTGTGGGTCGTCACAAATCAGCACTTTACCTTGAGGAATAGCTAATTTTGCATGTTCCACTAACTGTATATTGGTAGAAAAACAATCATAAAATTGTTCAAGTTCGCTAGTTTTCAAAGGGCAAATGTAAGAGGTATCTAGCTCAACAAGACATTTAATAATCTCTGCAAATCCAAACCGATTCTGCATCTCTAGCTGAGTGCACGCAGTTGAAACTAAGTTCAAACTCTTAAGTTCCCCGGCACACTGCAACAAATTTTCAAAACCCACACAACTTAAATCTGCAAAACTCTCTCGAGCTAATTTAATTGCCTGAATTATTTTCATAATCTAGTGGTTTTAAATCTTTATAAAATACCGCCAACAAGAGCAACGCAAGAAAACCAATTACCCCACTCGTTATAAAAGTGGCAAATTGATCATAATAGTTAGCAACAGCTCCACCAATTGTACCAGCAAAGATCAAAGCAACAGAGCTAATTAAATAGAAAAAGCCTATACCCGTACCACGTAAATCTTCTGGCACATGATCTGCTATCAAACTTAAAAACATGCTTTGGCTTATCCCAATCTGAACACCCCACAAAGCAACACCTATCATCATGTGAGCTAGGCTACTAGCAAATCCTAAAAATGCATCAGCCAAAATTAAAATAAAAAAACTAAAACCTAAAAACCCATAACGTCCCAGACGATCAGAAAGATAACCAACTGGATACGAACACAAAGAATTAGCGCCATTATAAAGCATAATAATACCGTGAGAAAAATTTTGGTCCATCTGAAAGCTTTCAGTAGCATGTAGTACTAATACAGACTCACCAACCCTTGTGGTAGTAAAAACTAAAGCAATACCCATTAAAATCCAATACGATTTTCCCAACCGCTTTAAATCAGCAAGGTGAATTGGATGGCGCACTACTTTATTAGCATTAACTTTTTCCTTAGTTTGTTCCTCATGTGGGTCTTTCACAAAAAACACAACCAATAACAGCCCCAAAACTGCAGGAATTGTTGCATAAAGAAAAATAGACTCAAAATTCTGATTGGTTGCAACCATGCACCAAATACCAACAAATCCACCAATAAAAGAACCAGCAACTGCCAAACTCTGCCTTAAACCAAAGCACGCGCCTTTAGTACCCAAAGGTGCTAAATCTCCCACTAAAGCGTCACGGGGTGTTGATTGAATTCCATTACCAAAGCGATCTAACAAACGTGCAACAAGCACCCCGCTAACACTTGAAAACACTACCATAACTGGCCTAGCCAAAGCAAAAAGCCCTAATCCCCAAACCATCACCACTTTTCTACGCCTTAAGTAATCACTAATTACTCCCGAAAACAATTTCATTGCATAAGCTATTGCTTCAAACATTCCTTCTAGCATTAATACAAAACCGGTCGTAACTCCTAAAATTTGCTTCACATATAGTGCTGCCACTCCGAATACCATAACGCTAGAAATATTAATTAGTAGGCTTGAGAAACCAATTACCCAAATTGAAAACGGAATCCCACTTTTAAAATTTTTCATAAATATTTGCTATTAACGGAAAATATGGCCAAAATGGAACACCGACCTGTAAAGCTATCAAATTTACAAAGAGAAAGCAATGGATTCAAAAAAAACTGCTTTAGTTACTGGTTCATCTAGCGGCATAGGCTTTGGTATAGCCAAAGTTCTTCTAGAAAAAGGCTATCAAGTTATACTGCACGGCATTGAAACACAATCACAAATAGATACAGAAATAAAGGATTTAGAAAAATTTGGTAGTATTATTGGCTATTACCAAGTCGACATGGGCAACGCAAAAGCAATTGAACAATTTTGCACAGAATTGAAAGACTCTAAAATCAATGTTGATATTTTAGTTAATAACGCCGGCATCCAACACGTATCGCCAATTCAAGATTTTTCACCCGAAAAATGGGACCAAATTATTGCTATAAACTTATCTTCTGCTTTTCACCTGACACGACATCTTTTACCACACATGCAAAAACAAAAATGGGGTAAGATTATTAATATTGCCTCAGCCCATGGCTTAGTAGCTTCTGCAAATAAATCTGCATATGTTGCCAGCAAGCATGCTCTGGTTGGCCTTACAAAAGTAGTAGCCTTGGAAAATGCAAAAATTGGAATAACCTGCAACGCAGTTTGCCCAGGATGGGTTCTCACACCACTAGTTGAATCACAAATTCAAAAAAAATCTATAGAACAAAAGATTAGTATTGAACAAGCCACAGAAAACCTACTGATGGAAAAACAACCAAGTAATCAATTTGTAACCCCAGAAAATGTAGGACAGTTTGTACTATTCTTATGCAGTTCAGCAGCAAACCAAATTAATGGAGCCGCACTTAGTATCGATGGTGGATGGGTGGCTCAGTAAATATACCCTACAAAATCGATTGACCAGTAGTTTTCCAATCTTGCAAAAAACTATCTAAACCTCTATCGGTCAAAGGATGCTTAAGCATTTGTTCCAAAACTTTGGTGGGGATTGTAACAACATCCGCACCCAATTGCGCTGCTTCAACTACATGTAAAGGGTGCCTAACTGAAGCTACCAATACTTGCGTATGAATTGATGGATATTGGGCATAGATATTACAAATTTCTTCAATAATCTTCATACCGGAAATACTTATATCGTCAAGCCTTCCCACAAAAGGAGATATAAAAGTAGCTCCTGCTTTCGCCGCAAGTAACGCCTGAGTTGCAGAAAAGCACAAAGTAACGTTTACCATTGTGTTTTCTTTACTAAGAATATGACAGGCTTTTAATCCGTCAAAAGTTAATGGTACCTTAACCGCCACATATTTTGAAATTTTCGCAAGTTTGTGTCCTTCTGCCACCATTCCCTGCCAATCGGTAGCAGTAACTTCAGCACTAATTGGCCCATTAACCATTTCTGCCAATTCCCTAATCACTTCAAATAAATTACGACCAGAATTAGCAATAAGAGTTGGATTAGTAGTAATACCGTCAATTAAGCCAGCGTCTAAAAATTTACGAACTTCATCCGTATTTGCGGTATCTAAAAATATTTTCATAAAATCCTCTTTAGCCCATTAATCAAACAGGACAACTTCTGTTTGATCATTTACATTGTAGAAAAAATTTTATGTCAAGACAAACCGTGTTTAAAAGACAACGGTTACCAAAAATTTATTTAATATAGCCTAACAATTATAGAAAAAACTAAAATTACGACAGGAATTTTGTTAGTGTGTGGTACCATTTTTTGTAGAATTTTATATAGTGTATAAGCTTTTCACGTTTTTTTTACTTTCATTTACATTTACTTTTGGAGAAAATTCTAATTCTACTGGACAGCTTACAATTATTGAAACATTAGCAACAAATAATGAAGACTTTTCCACATCAACAGAAAATTTTGTTTCAGATAAAGATGCCCCAGTTCAGCCAAATAAGCCTCAATCATTCAAGCTTATGCCACATAAAGCCACTTATACTGTTCATCTTTCAAAAAAACCCAATGACCCAACTATAAATAATATAACAAGCGAATGGAATGATAATACCATTGAGCTTATAAAAACAAAGGAGGGCTGGACCTACAAACAGAATTTAAAAATATACGTACATTATAACGATGGCACAATAACTGTAATTGAAAAAAATGTGGCTACATATGAATCTCCCACTGAGTTCTTTTTCCACATTGAATACTTACGAGACTCTATTCGAGAATCAATTTTACAAGGAAAAGCAGAACGAACAGACGAAAATGGTTGGATAATTTATTTTGAAAAACCACCAATGAATGGATTTATAATAAACCGCCCAATAGATTTTCCAATAGGCCATCTAGAAAATATTCTTAAAACTATAGGGACTATGGAAAAAAACCAAAAAATTTTATCAGACCAAATCGTTTTTGATCCAACCTACGAAACACGTGAAACACTAAGCATTAATGAAACACGTGAAGCACTAAGCATTAATTCAGTAATCACACCAAGCAAAGAGGCGAAAGTTTTCAAAAACAGTGCCCTTTTGCCTTCTAAAAAATTGTGGCGCGTAAAAGATGCTATATATGAACTTGATTCACAAAACCCAACAGCAAGCTACGAACCAGCGGCAAGTTACAAGGAAAGCGATATAGAGTTGTTTTCCACTGGCGTAATTAATTCCATGGAAATAAACTTGGACGGAGGAATTACCATAGTTCTAGCGTTAAAGGAATTAACTGTTTACCAATAATGAATAAAATCAAATCTTTAATTATTAAAAAAATAAAAAAATACGCAATTCCATTTGCAGTTGCAATTCCTATGCTAGCAAGCCTCGTAATCTTTGAAGAAGAAATACAGGAATGCAAATATTTTTTATGGGCAAATTTTTCTCAAAGTTATGAACAACACAAAGCAATTATTGAGCCATATTTCGATGAACAATTTTATCTAAGCAAATATAGCAAGGCTGTTAAAAAATCTGGACTCAAAGCTATTGATCACTTTTTACAACGTGGATGGCAAAGTGATGATTGGCACAAACATACAGACCCAAACCCTTGGTTTAATACTACTCTTTACAAAGAACGTCTTTGGCCACAAAAAAAAACCAGCAACTCCAAAAGAGTTTTAGCAAAGTTTTTATTAACAATTGATGAAAGTCCATTTGTAAATTTTTTAACTCAACCAGACCTTGAGAAACACAATCTAAACATCGACATATACGCAAACGCAAACGAACTGGGACGCGCCTGGATGGCAGTTGAGGAATTTATTCGAATTAATAAATTTGCAATCACATTACATTTGCCGGAAAAATTAGACAAAAAAGAAATGACCCGCTTTGAGCCACAAACAAAACGCGGATTAAAAATCATCCATGATAATTATAAGCAAAAAAGTTTTTACCAAAGTGATTTTATTAAAAACAGCAATTACAATTTTTGTGAACTAAAACCGCAACCTAAAGCTATTCCGGAAGCAGCAATTACATATGTGAAAAATGATTTTGTATACTTAATGCATCGACTCTACAACTATACAGGCTGGCATAAGAACGGAATAATTAATCCACTAATGATTAATATTGCCCACTATTGTGATGAGCCTATTATCTTTGCAAGATCTGGAAACTGGGTATTTCAAATTAGAAGGTTTTTAAAAAATTTACTAAGGTGCAAATGGAATTACCAAGATACTTCACAACAAAATTTTAAAGACTATTTAGTAAGAATTTCTGATGGTTTTGACCTTTGTTTAATAAATTCAAAACTACCAATTAAGAATTTAAAAATAATACCTGGTTTCCTGCACGCGTACGTTAACACCGAAGAACTTGATAAAACAAAAAAGTTTGGAATAAGCTACCTATTAAGCTTAGGTGGAGCAAGCCTTGAAGCATATCGTCAAAAATCTGGATTTAACTACAAACTGCGAAAAGATATTTGGGATTACGAAGAAGATTTTAAAATACCAACCCAATTTTATTTATCATTTCGCGATAAAGATAAATACCCTAAAGATTTACAAAATCGTGTACTACCAACAGATTCAAAAAAATGGATCTTCAACTCACAATTTTCTATAGCTATAGAAAATACACAACAAGAAGATTACTTTACAGAAAAATTATTAGGTTGCTTTATATCACTTTCAGTACCTATTTACATAGGGTGCCCCAATATTCTAGATTACTTCGATGCAAAAGGTATGATTATTGTAAATTCTTTACAAGAATTAATTACAGTGGCTAATTCTCTTACCGATAAAACTTATCAAAAAATGCTTCCACACCTTGAAAAAAACAGAGAACGTAGCCTAAAATTTTTGAATTTAGAAAATGAAACAATAACTGAATTTTTTAAAAACAAAATTAATAAGTAGATCGCAAAAAACTAACCTATATCTAGCATTTAACTAAAATTAAGATTAGTATTATTCAAGAAAGTTAAGTTGATTTTGAATGAATTCTTTTCAACTAGGATGCCTAAGTCTAGGAGCACCTCTGGTCGGTGCTATCTTTGCCTACATACGCGCATACAACGATAGCAAAAACGCTTACTGGGTTTATGTTGCAACAATAGCAATTAGTTTTTTAGCATGCTGTATGCTTTTGTACCAAATCAACCAAGATGGAGCTGATTACGTAAGCCTGTTTGATTGGATTAAAGCTGAAAAAATAAATGTTAAATGGACTTTTTTGTTCGACTCACTCAGCACACTAATGATGAGTTTGGTTACGTTTATCTCACTACTTGTACATATTTATTCACTAGGATATATGAAAGAAGATCCTGGCAAATCACGCTTTTTGGGACATTTAAACCTATTTACCTTTATGATGCTATTGCTGGTTTGCTCTTCAAACTTGCTACAACTATTTTGTGGTTGGGAAGGGGTTGGCCTTGCTTCATATTTACTAATTGGTTATTGGCATGAAAAAAATACAGCTATTAGTGCATCAATCAAAGCTTTTGTTGTTAATCGCATAGGAGACATTGGTATAGTCCTTGCAATTGGTACAATTTTTACACTTTTCAATACATTAGAATTTAAAGAAATTTTTGCAATATTAAGTCAACAAGAAACACACCTTAATACTTTTTGGCTAAACACAGCTTGCCTATTTCTATTTTTAGGTGCGATGGGTAAATCAGGACAATTTGGATTGCATATTTGGTTACCCGATGCAATGGAAGCACCAACACCTGTTTCTGCACTACTACATGCAGCAACTATGGTTACCGCTGGCGTATTTTTAGTTATACGATTCAGCCCATTATTTGAGCTAGCTCCAATTGCAAAACAAACAATGATGTTTGTAGGCCTAGCTACAGGAATTTTTGCAGGATCCGTCGCAATTTGCCAAACTGACATTAAAAAAATTATTGCCTATTCTACGTGTAGCCAAATAGGGATGATGTTTATGTCCTGTGCAGCAGGTGCCTATTCCGTAGCATTTTTTCACTTATTCACCCATGCTTTTTTTAAAGCACAATTGTTTTTAAGTGCGGGTGCCGTTATTCATGCTATGTCACATGAACAAAATATTATGCACATGGGGGGACTAAAACCACACTTACCATTTAGCTACTACACAATGATGATCGGTACCCTTGCACTTTGTGGATTCCCTCTTTTTGCTGGATACTATTCTAAAGATTTAATTTTTGAAGCTATATACCAATCATCAACTTCATTTCCATACCTATACTACGGATTATGCTTAGTATTAACACTTCTAACTGGAATATACTCATGGAGATTATTATTCTTAGTATTCCATGGCAAAGTAAATGCTGATGAACATGTTACGGCACACATTCATAAGGTTCCGAAAGCTATGCAATACCCTATCCACATACTATCACTTGGATCAATAATTTCTGGATACCTGGGCTTTAAATTAATTATTGATCAATCACTTGGTTTTTATTGGAATAACAGCATCATCTTTTTTATACCAGAACATGCCCCATATTTATTGAACTGCTACCTCTAGTGTTTGCAATTCTTGGGCTTTATTTATGCTATTATGCCTACATACAAAAAACTTCAGTTGCATCGGCAATCTCAGATAAATATCCCAAAATGTATCAGTTTTTAAAAAATAAATGGTATTTCGATGAACTGTACCAAAAAAAAATTGTCACCCCTTGCATAAAGCTTGGTCACATACTTTACAAATCTGGTGACCGCGGCACAATTGACCGTCTAGGTCCGGATGGCTTTGCTAAACTTACATTCAAATCAGGAGAGTACTTTCAAAAAGCTCAAACTGGATATTTATTTCATTATGGATTTACTGTTGTACTTGGCATTGTTTTGATACTAGCGTCTTATCTTGCCATGCAGCTATTCCCTAATATTTCAAAAGAATTGAAATTGGTAATGGGACGGCTATGAATATTCCTCTTCTATCAACTATGATTTTTTTACCAATTCTTGGAGCATTTATTTGCACATTGGTACGCAAGGAAAGCAGCGATAACTCCAGAAGAATTGCTGCTTTTGTTAGCTGTATCAATTCGTTTTTAGCAACCATTCTTTGGTATTCTTTTGAAGAATACAATCTGGATTTTCAGTTTATTGAACAATATAGCTGGGCAAAAACAATCGGCGTTACTTTTATCTTAGGAGTAGACGGAATTTCCTTATTTTTTGTAGTCATGTCTACATGGCTTTCAACCCTAATGATATTTGGCACATGGTATTCAGTTAAAGAACGTTTACGTGAATACACAGTATGTTGCTTAGTACTACAATCATTTATGATTGGCAGCTTTACAGCAATTGACTTATTTGTTTTTTATATATTTTTTGAAGCTGTATTAATTCCGATGTTTTTAATTATCGGAATTTGGGGTGGAAAAAACAGGATATATGCCTCACTTAAATTTTTCTTGTACACTCTTTTTGGTTCTGTTTTCATGCTACTGGGCATACTCAAAATTTTTGCAGAGACCCAGACTTCTAGCTTCATTGATCTGCAAAATATGAACATAGGTCCGCACTTACAGATATTCCTATTCTTAAGCTTCATTGCTTCTTTTGCCATTAAAATTCCTATGTGGCCCTTACACACATGGCTGCCAGATGCTCATGTTGAAGCACCATCTGGAGGATCAGTATTATTAGCTGGAATATTATTAAAGATGGGAGGATACGGAATTATTAGATTTTGTTTACCACTTTTCCCACATGCTACAGAAATGTTTGCACCGTTTTTTGCTGTAATTAGCATAATAGCAATTATTTGGACATCACTAATTGCACTGGGACAAACTGACATAAAAAAAATAATAGCTTATTCTTCGATTGCCCATATGGGAACAGTAACCTTAGGGATTTTTACCTTAAAACCAGATGCACTAATAGGTTCAATTTTCCATATGATTAGTCATGGACTAATTTCTGCGGCATTATTTTTTTGTATAGGTATGTTATATGATAGATTCCATACTCGCGATATTGAAGACTACGGTGGATTAGTCAAAATTATGCCAGGGTTTTGCATAATTTTCATAGCATTATCATTTGCATCTATTGGACTACCTCTAACATCAGGATTTATTGGCGAAATACTAATTTTAGCTTCCAGCTTTTCCGTTCGGCCAATTACAACTGCTTTTGCCTGCCTTGGTATGGTACTAAGTGCTGGCTATATGCTTAATCTTGTTAGTAAAATTTTTTATGGAAAGTTTTCAAATAAACTAGGTCTTGATAAAAGATTAGATGTAAACGACTACGTAAAAATTTTAAAACTAAAACCATTTGAAAAAATGGTGTTAACAATACTAACCAGCAGCATTATAATCCTTGGGATATATCCGTCACCAATTTTAACACCTATCCGCCGAACAATTAGACAAACCCATACAAGCCTTTCAAAAGTAACAATATCTAGGCTAGAATAAAAGGTTAAGTTAAATCATGCTCGCTAGTATTTTAAAAGCAATTCCTGCAGTACCAGAATTTATTCTAGCAATCAGTGCGCTTATATCTTTAATTGCCGGTCTATTTAAAAGAAAACGCGTTACGCCTGTTCTAAAATGAAGTGCAACACCATAAGATGTTAGTTGAAATACAAACAAAAAAATGGAGTTGCATTTGGAAAAATATCACCACTTATCTTATGAGGAAAGAGTGAAAATAGCGAAGCTTTGGCAATCGAAGTCCTCAATC
>CAMASM010000001.1 GCA_945860985.1 Candidatus Finniella inopinata | reverse complement strand
TGATTGAGGACTTCGATTGCCAAAGCTTCGCTATTTTCACTCTTTCCTCATAAGATAAGTGGTGATATTTTTCCAAATGCAACTCCATTTTTTTGTTTGTATTTCAACTAACATCTTATGGTGTTGCACTTCATTTTAGAACAGGCGCCGTTCTTAAATATCAAGTATATCTCAAGGTAGATTAAAAAATGATTAATTTACCTATTTTAAAGACTGCGTACTGTATTAGGTCAATAAGCAGAATCTTTACGATAGGATTGCTTATTTCTTTAGTTTATCCATCTATGATGATGACAACTGAGGAAGTTAGCATTCTTAATTCAATAGCACCTAGTGCTGAATCACTACTTGATATAACAGATGATGGTGATGATGCTAGTTTTGCCCCCACATTAGTGCCAGATATACTTTTCTTAAGCGCAATCTTATATTTTCAGCCAACCCATTGGACTGTATGGATTAACGACAAAATTTATACTGATGATAATAATGAAGATGAGTTTTTAAAGTTAACCAAGGTAACTCAGCACATCGTAGAACTTGAACTTAAAGATTGCAAAAAACCAACAAAAATACGGGCAAACCAAAGCCTAGTAACCTCAGGCAAACGCATTGTTGATGGTGATGCTAGGGTAAAAATTAGGCCAGCTCAACCTTAAGCAAACTATTATAAATTTTCATATGGCCTTCAACTAATTTTGAAACGTCATACAAATTTTTAGCTCTCTCTCTGTTCTTTTTACCTATTACTTTCATCTCAGATGCTGGCAAACTCAAAGCCTTATTTATGGTATTAGAAAGAGACTCGGTGCTAGAGCTCTCAAAAATCCAGGTAGGATCGTTAATAATTTCAGATGATGCCCCGAGATTATTACCAATAACTACTTTTTCCATACTCATGGCCTCAACAGTTACTCTACCAAAAGCTTCTGGTTTTGTAGTTGGCACAATTACAACATCTGCCACATTATAAAACGGACGTAAATCTGGTTCACCCTGATAGACTAAAAGCTGCACATTGATTTGATCTGCTTTTAATTTTAGTTCTTCCATAAGTTTTGTATTTTTACTGTCGCCTACAAAAAGTACAATTGGTGCCTTTTTTGTCTTAAAGCAAGCCAAAGATCTCAATAAAAATTCGTGTCCTTTAATTCGCGTAACCCTTCCGACTAAAAGAATGACTTTTCTGTCTGGTTCTAAACTCCATGAAGCCTTTAATTGCCTTGATTTTTCCTCAATTTCTTCATTGCCTTTAAAAAACTCAGTATCAATACCCGATGGAATATTTACACACTTTGTACCTGGGTAATATTTGAGAACATGTTGTTCCATATACTTTGAAGCAACCACGACTGGCTTTCCAAGAGCCATAACACGATTGTAATGCCACTTACAAAAATTTTGACCATAGGCGCCGTGATAAGT
Source organism: Candidatus Finniella inopinata (assembly GCA_945860985.1). Lineage (GTDB taxonomy): Bacteria > Pseudomonadota > Alphaproteobacteria > Paracaedibacterales > CAITNM01 > CAITNM01. Next base: position 99,680 of record CAMASM010000001.1, on the reverse strand, counting down.
CGTAACAAATGCAATGCCGGTAAGTTTTGCAGCTATGTATCCACTCCAAGCTGGTGCGCGAGATCCAGCATGAATAATTTTTATGTTATATTCGGAAATTATTCTTTTTAGTTTTATTGCATTACAAAGGATTTTAAATGGATTTTTTGAATTAAGTGATAATGTTATGTGTTTAACATTTGGGGATAGTTTTTTTTCAAGTATGCCTCCGGAACTTGCAACATAAGATTTTAAGCCTTTTTCCGCAACATAATTAACTACCAACAGCGTAGATTGTTCTACTCCACCTGTATGAAAGCTTGGCAAAATTTTAATAATTCCTGACATTTTTTTTCGTATATCAATTCATTATTAATTTTTATATGATAACCTCAAATTGTTAAAGGTGTTTTGTTTAATTTATATTTTGATGCGGTTTATATTTTTGGCCTTTATTGTAGGGTTTATAATTGGCAATTTTTCTGCCAACGCCGCTTCTTTGCCTCAAACTTCTATAACATTAAAAAATCCTCAAGGTAGATGTGCAGTACAAGTTGCTGTTTGGCTTTCTCCAAGTTGCGCCCATTGTGCAGGATATTTCTCAGATGAAATTCCCAAAATTACCGGATTGCCAGGTTTTTGTATGGATTTACATTTTTTTCCGCATTTGTATTTATTGGATATGCCAATTGCTGTTTTAATTTGGAGCCAAGGCCCGGAAAATGCCTATAGAATTGCTGAGCTTTTTTACAAAGGCCAAAATGAATGGCTTAGTAGTTCATCTTCTCGTGATAAAGTTGATGACTCAAGAAGAGTTGATGATTTAAATGATTATTTAAATTCAATCAAAAACAATCCATCTTTCCAAAAAATTAAAGATTACCTCGACCCAAGAGATCCTTACTTATATGTTAAAATTTTTGCTTTGAGACATTTTAGCATAGAACATTTAGGAAAATATCTACCTAAAGGAAAAGCAATAGATACAAATTTAAGCTTGGCTCTTTTAAAGGGTTTGCCAATAAAAGATGGCAAAGTTGTAAATTTTTCTCCGGTATTTACAAAAAATGGAGATTTAATTCCTGATTCCCAATTACAGAGAGGAATTTTAACAAAAGATATTGCTGAAAAAATGTTACAAACCGCAGCCACGTTACCTAATAAAAATGTCGAACAACATTTACCTCCAGCACCTAAGAATGCACCACCTAAAAAAACAATAAAAAAATCTCAACCTAAAAAGATTGAAATTAAACCAGAAGACAAGGATATTCAGGATGCAGATGCAGATGATGTACATATGCAAGACGCTGATGATGATTCTGAAATGCATGATGCCGATGAAAATGATGATGATCTAGATGATGAACCAGAAGAAGAATTTCCTGAACCTGAAGACGAAGATTGGGAAGAAGAAGAAAACGACGGCGATAATCATCTCGATGGAATCGTCGAGGAATCAATAGATAATGATTAGCAGTTATGCTGCCCAATTTTTTTATGGTAGTATCTACAAAATGCCAAGGCTGTAAAGCTAATGATTGCCAAACTAACTGGTGTGTTAGACAGAATTTATGACGATGCTGTGCTTATAGATATAAGTGGAGTAGCTTATCGTGTGTTGGTTTCTAAAAGAACTTTAAATAATCTTCCAGAACTCAATGGCCAATTGGTATTGTGGACTGAAACTGTAATGCGTAATGAGCAACCACATCTGTGCGGTTTCATGGAAGAACAAGAAGTTGATTGGTTCCGCATTTTAACGCAAGTTCAAGGTGTAGGTGCTAAGGTTGCCTTAGCAATTTTGTCTTGTCTAACAGCGGTCGAAATTGGTGATGCGATTATCAGCCAAAAAAGCCAAATACTTGCCAGAGCTGATGGTGTAGGCCCAAAGCTTGCTAGCCGCATTGTACTAGAACTTAAGGGCAAGAAAGACCTGCCAATTATGATGCGTGATTTGGCAAGTGAAGCAAACACTAACGTTCCTCAATCAAAAGAAATTAACGACGCCATCTCAGCGTTGGTGAATTTAGGCTACAATCGCAATGAAGCAGAAATAGCTGTTGATAAGGCAAGCTCGAAAATAATACCGCCGATTACCTTAGAAACATTAGTCAGATTGGCGCTACAAGAATTCCAGGCACGTTATGCATGATCGTCTAGTGAATCCAGAGCTAGCTCTTGAGGATGATTTAGAGGCAACCCTTCGTCCTACTATTTTAAATGATTTTATTGGACAACAGCCATTACGCGAAAATTTAATTGTTTATATTAATGCTGCAAAAAAAAGGCAAGAAGCTCTTGACCATGTTTTGTTGTATGGCCCACCTGGACTGGGTAAAACGACTCTTTCGCAAATTATAGCAAGGGAAATGGGAGTAGGTTTTAAAGCAACCTCAGGACCAATTATTACTAAAGCTGGAGATTTAGCGGCGATTCTTACTAATTTGCAAACTAATGATGTGCTATTTATTGATGAAATACACCGCCTAAATCCATCTGTTGAGGAAATTTTATATTCGGCAATTGAGGATTTTAAGCTTGATGTAATGATTGGCGAAGGCCCAGCAGCTAGATCGATACGTCTGGATTTGCCAAAATTTACTCTAGTTGGCGCAACAACACGCTCAGGATTATTAACGCAACCTTTGCGAGAACGTTTTGGTATTCCCCTGCGCTTGCAGTTTTATGACCACAATGAATTAGCTCAAATTATTTGTAGAGCTGCAAAAATTTTAAACGTAGGAATTGATTCTGAAGCAGCACTAGAAATATCATCACGCTGCCGAGGCACTCCCAGAATTTCAGGCAGATTATTAAGGCGTGTGCGTGACTTTGCTATGATATATACCAATAATCATATTGATATCAAAACAGCAAAACAAACTTTGCAACGCTTGGAAGTTGATCACAAAGGCCTAGATCAGCAAGACATTAAGTACCTAAAGGCTATTGCTGAACATTACAATGGTGGCCCTGTTGGGGTAGAGACTCTAGCAGCATATTTGGCTGATGAAAAAGAAACCATAGAAGACGTTGTCGAGCCATATTTAATTCAACTAGGATTAATTCAGCGTACTAGTCGCGGAAGAATGTTGACTGCAACAGGGTATCAGCATCTTGGTTTGCCTTATTCAAAACAGGAATAATAACCCACTAGTCAGACTCTTTTTTGGCTATTAAAATTACATACTCTCTACCATCATGATGCCATAACTTTGATTTATGACTTAATGGCACAAATTGACATTCTAGAACTTTAAAACCATTACGTTCAAAAACTTCCTTTAAAGTTTTAGGATCCAAAAATAAAAATGTTTTATCTATCATATTAGTAATTTGCAAAGGTGTTGAATCACTAATGTCAATGTAATCTCTTAATTTTTTAATATATCCAGGATATTCATCTCCGGCACGTACTCGTCGCTCATATTCTGGAATAAATTTTTCATAGTGTTTTAAATATGGACTAAGCGCTGTTATAAAAATCTGACCTTCCGGCCTCAAAAGTAAAAATAGGTGTTGCACCGCTAGTTCAAGCTGTTCTGGTGTAAAAAAATGAAAAACTTTACCCACGTATACTGCATCATACTGGCCAAGATTTTGAACTTTGGAAGACTTGGTAATATCAACCTGAACAAATTTTACTTGATTTGCGCTGCTTTGATGTAACCAATTCTGCTGAATTTTTTCAGATAAACACATAGCAGCAATAAACAAGTGACGCTCATCCAGATCACTAAGCACATATTTTGTTGATTCTCCCTGCTTTAGGTCTGTTTCGCTTTGCTTTAAGGCTTGCAACATTACAGCACCATAACATCCACCAACTTCTAGAATTTCTTTGCCTTTACCAAATTCCAAAAACTTACGTATAACGTAATCAAAACTTGCAGAAGCAGCACCTTTCCTATTCAAGGTCTGCGTACGTCCATCAGCCTCTGGTTTTTGGATGCTTAAATTAAGCTCATAGCACTTAGCTAATGCCTGATCATATGTAAACACAGATGCGTTTACACTTACAAAACAATGCCACAGAACTAACAGAAAAACAAAAATACTAGCCACAATAAAACAATAGCCACATGCCAGCATAGACCCTTTTTTGCTATCTAACTAATCTTATCTTTCTCGAAAGTTGATTGATTTAGTTATAATTATCAGCTTATCCAATATCATCTAAGAGATGAATACCAGGAGGATATTGCGGAGATCTCGGTATATATACTTCTGCATCAGCTAAGGTAGCTAGTGCTTTTTTAATTCCCACCAATTCTACTTTACATTTCTCGGCTAATGCATCTAATTCACTTGCAAAAACAGCTAAAACTATGCCTACCCTTAAGCGTTGTATTGCATAATGAGGATTATTTTTCACAAGATCCACCATATCAAATACAAACGGCAACCATTGGTAACCGTTTTTTCTTGCTTCAGTACCATCTATCGACTGGCACCCAATTTGCCCCCCCCATATAAATCCATTGCTTGTAAGCGTATCTCTGGCAAATATATCAAGAGATCTTTTATCATTATCAATACTAAATTTAAGAACCCTTTTCTGTTCAGCTATGCGGTTAAAAAACCCAAAAACATGGCTCCATACTTCTGGATTTTCCTCAAAGGACCTTAAACACCCAGAAAGAGTCCTAGACAATGTTAGTGGTAATGGTTTTTGAATAGGAAAAATCATAAAAAATGGCTCTTCCCGGCTAGCCCCCACACAATATGGCTCTTCCCGGCTAGCCCCCACATAATTCTCAACGGGATCTTGTGGAACCAGAATTGTAAGTGATGGAACCATACCGGGGACGACTACTCCACCATCTGCGTCATCCTGTCCGCCGGCAGAAAAAATTACAAAGTGACCAATTATTAGTAATACAAAGAATCTTGTGAAAAATGTAAAGGTAGACATAGCGAATCTTATTACAAAAATACTAATGCATTTTTTGATCAAAAATAAAAAATTGTCTAGGTTTTTTTTATAAAAAATTACAAAAAAATTAATTAACCAAATATTTAACAACATCAAGTATACAGTTAGCAAATCTTCACTAACTGTCATACTAAGAAATAACTCGCACTAAATCTATTATTTAAGCAATACTATTCACTCCCATACAAAGAGACTGTAGGAATTCTACCCTTTGGGGAAGGAATAGCCGCTAATACAGGGCTTATTTTATCATCTTTTAATTCTCTAATTTCTTCAAAATACCTACGGCATTCAGCAATTGTTTTGTCTAATTTGTCTACAAAATCATCTAACAAAGTACTATGTTTTAGTAGGCAACTTAATTTTCCTTCTTTTTTAGATAGCTTTTCTTGTGTTTTATTTTTATCACCATCTAAATCTATCTCATGCCCAATATTTGCTCTAACCTGAAGTAATGTTGGATAATATCTGTAACCTTCCGAATAAGCATCTTTAGCTTCTTTTAATTCCAATTTTTCCCACCAATTGTCAGGCCACCATTCAAAATTATAATATAGCACCTCATGCGCAGTTTTCTCAATCATGCTTTGTTTAGTATCAGGGCTGTATTTTATCTCTCTTGTTTTTATAGAAAAATCAAAAAATATTCCTATTGCTTTCTTGTCTGTAGCGTAAACCATTTGCCAAAAAGCTAAAATCTCATCGTCTTTTTTAGGTAACACAGTAATTAAAGACATAAAAATTTCAATCGCTTCCGTCCCATCTCCCGGAATAGATAAAGATTTCGATGCTGAGCGGTTACTAGCATCTTCACTTGACCCCACACCTTCGTCACTTGAAAAAATTACTGAATGGCCAATTGCCATTAATATCAAAAATTTTACGAAAAACATAAAGACAGACAAACTCTTACACAAATACTAGTGCATTTTTTAAACAAAAATAAAAAATTGTCCAGGAGTTTTTTTAGTCTACTTTTTATCTGGCCAAATATTTGACAACATCAACCATACGATTAGCGAATCCCCACTCATTGTCATACCAAGAAAGAACTCGTACTAATCTGTTATTTACCACCTGAGTTTGAGTCGCATCAAAACTGGAACTAAAAGCAGAATGATTAAAATCAACTGAAACTAAAGGTTCTGTAACGTATTCCAAAACACCTTTTAATTCGTTTTCAGAAGCCACTTTCATAAGTTCATTGACGAATTCTGGAGTCGTATCACGCTCTACTACAACCTTCAAATCAACCACAGAAACATTGGCACATGGCACGCGAATTGCGGTACCATCCAGTTTTCCGTTTAACTCTGGTAGAACTAATCCCACTGCTTTTGCAGCACCGGTTGAACTTGGAATCATTGAAGTGGCGGCTGCTCTTGCTCTGCGAGGATCACTGTGTAATGTATCAACCAAACGCTGATCACCTGTGTACGCATGAATAGTTGTCATGTAACCACTTTCAATACCCAAAGTCTTATGCAAAACAGAAGCTACTGGCGCCAAGCAGTTAGTTGTGCATGATGCGTTTGAAATTACGAGATGAGAATCATTAATATTAGTATGATTAATTCCATAAACGACGGTAATGTCTGCATTATCTGCCGGGGCAGACACAATAACACGCTTAGCACCAGCCTCTAAATGCTTTGCGGCATCGGCTCTCTTAGTAAATCTACCCGAACATTCCAGCACGACATCAATTCCAAAATCTTTCCATGGCAATTTTTCTGGATTTGGTTCAGCTATAATTTGGATTGGTCCTAGCCCAACGTCTAAGTGAGTATCTGTAGCATTAACTTTGCCAGGAAACCTGCCATGTATTGAGTCATACTTAAACAAATGAGCGTTGTCTTTTAATGAACCTAAATCATTAATAGCTACTATTTGAAAATCACGAATATTATGTTCAGCCGTAGCGCGCAATACCATTCGCCCTATACGACCAAAACCATTAATAGCTACTTTCATAAACCAACCTTATTGTTTTTTTGTAGAATACAGTATTTTGCATTATAGTGACACATGATGCAGCAAAAACAACCTCAAAAAATTAACAGACTGAACCCGCATTTGATTAATCAAATAGCTGCTGGCGAGGTAATTGAACGACCAGCCGCTATTTTGAAAGAGTTAGTCGAAAATGCAATCGATGCTGGAGCTTTGAAAATCGATATTGAAGTTGAAGATGGTGGTAAGGCATTTATTGCGGTACATGACGATGGTACAGGAATTGAACATTCGCAAATCACACTAGCATTTGAACGCCATGCTACATCAAAATTGCCTGATGAAGATTTGTTCGCGATTAATACTTTTGGATTTCGTGGAGAAGCACTACCAAGTATTGCTTCAATTAGCCGGGTGCAATTAATCACACGCACCTATTTGTGTGAACATGCTTGGAAAATTAATGCGGAAGGGGGAGAATTTTCAGACATATTACCATATCAAGCTAATGCCGGCACATCTATTGAAATACGTGATATTTTTTATGCAACACCAGCGCGATTAAAATTTTTAAAAAATTCTTTAACTGAACTTAACCACTGTAAAGAAATGCTAAGCAGATTAGCAATGGCAAACCAAAATGTTCACTTTACCTTTAAAGCCGATGAAAAATTAATCTACGATTGGAAAGCTGGATTGCTACCAGAACGAATGTCCCAGGTTATGGGAAGCTCTTTTGTCGAAAATACTATACCCGTACTTTTAGAACGTAATGGTTACCGAGTTGAAGGTTTGGTGAGTCTGCCAACTTATTCTAGATCACAAGCAAATGACCAATATATTTATGTTAATAATCGCTGGGTAAAAGATCGTAATGTTGCTGGAATTTTACGAGTTGCGTATCAAGATGTACTAATGAACGGTCGACATCCGATGGCTGCATTGTTTCTTACCCTAGACAAACGTGAAGTAGATGTTAACGTACATCCTGCTAAAACTGAGGTACGTTTTCGTGATAGCCAATTTATAAGAAGTTTTTTAATTCAAGCTGTTAAGCGGTCATTGCAGGGTGCACAACATGCAGCATCACCAGAAATGAGTCGCGCTATAGTTAACTCATTTAAAACATCAAGTCAGTTAACGCCGTCTTTCTCTTCTGCCAGCAATTCCTTCTATCATAAACCCATTTTGAAAGATACATATCCTTCAGCCAGACCAACGCCAATTGCAGCCTTTGTTGAGCCTGCATACGTTGCTTCCTTAAACTTACCTGATGAAAAAATGGAAGCAAATTACCCGATGGGCCTTGCGAAAGCACAAATATTTGAAACATTTATTATTGCCCAAACTAGCGATGCATTATTACTAGTAGACCAGCATGCCGCTCATGAACGTATTGTTTATGAAGAATTAAAGACACAATATCAAGAAAAAGGTAAATTGCCGTCGCAATCTTTAATGCATCCAGAATTTATTGAGCTTAACGAAATAGATTGTGAAATATTTAAAAACAATCAGGAAATTTTTAAAGATATAGGTTTTATAATCGAAGTTTATTCCACTCAAACTCTAGTTGTTCATTCAACCCCGCTTACTTGTCACAATCAAAATCTAAAAAGTTTTATTCAAGATGTTTTAGAAGACCTTAAAAGTCTTGGAGAAGGGTTAAGTGCTACTGAAATTATTTGGGAAAAATTAGCAAGCAAAGCGTGCAACAATAGCATTCGTGCTGGCAGAACATTGAGCATTGCAGAAATGAATGCCTTATTGCGTCAAATGGAATCAACCCCAAAATCAGCCCAATGCAATCATGGACGCCCAACATTTGTGAAACTAGACAAAAAATCCTTAGAAAAATTGTTTGAACGCACCTAAATTTTTTGCAAACGATTAGCCTTACACATTAGCAACATAGAAAAAAGACTACAGATAATCATTATCAAAGCTAGCGGATAAACAGAAACCGCACCAAAAAGACCAATTATAAATATACAAATTGCTCCTGCCAAAAGCTCCAGAGCACCAATAAAGGCAGCAGCACTTCCAGAACGTTTTTTTTCCTGCTCCATAGCTAAGGTCCCCGCATTACCGAAAACCACCCCTAAACCTATGCTAGATGGAAATCTAATCAAAACAAAAAGCCATGGCGATAACACCCCATACCATTGGGCCAAACAAAGTAATCCAACCGACAGAACAAAAGTTCCTAACCCAAAAATAACCAATTTTTCTAGACTAAAGCGATGTACTAAATACTGGTTGATACAAGTGCCAATAAAATAGGCAAACATTAGAGTGCCTAGGTACATCCCAAAAGAACTAGCATCAACCCCATAATGACAAACAAACAACTGCGGCAAAAACCCTAATTCAGACCAAAACCATCCTAATGTCACAATCTGAACACCAGCAAAGCATAAAAAGAGAGGTCGTTTAAAAAAATAAAAATACTCGTCCTTAAGACTCAAATCCTGTTCTTTGTGACGTTTCTTTGGTGGCAAAGTTTCGACCCCAAAAATCACCGTAACAATCAACAAAACAGTAGCGATTACAAATAGTATGTAGAAAATACTTTTCCAGCCAAACATATAACCAATAAAACCACCAATAGTTGGGGCAAAAGCTGGAGACAAAACTATAACGCTTTGCATGCGAGAAAACATTTCAGCTACTTTGGTACCAGTGTATAAGTCGCGCACTACAGCAACACCGGCAGAAAATGCTACTCCGCCACCAATTCCTTGAAAAAACCTGGAAACTAACAAATGCACAATATTAATAGAAAAACCACAAGCAAAACTGGCTAATGTAAATATAATCAACCCACCAATAATAACCGGACGACGTCCAATGCGATCTGACAACTTACCGTAATATAGCCCAGATAATCCAAGGCTCACCAAGTTAATGCTAATAGTCGCACCTACCCAAGACTCACTGACCTTAAAAGCAGAACCAATGGCAGGCAACATTGGCACATACAAATCAGTGACCATGTCAACAAGACCAACCAAAAAAGCGGTCAAGCAGAACATCAGAGATTTATTTACAGTTTTTTTTACTTTTAAGGACAAAGCTAACATAAAGCAAAAGCATTCTTTGTAACTACGTATAATAACTCCTGGACTATTTTGCAAGCTTTCTACTGAAAATTTAATGCAAATATAAATTTTTAATAGTTACACTTATTTATTTTTTTGTTTTATAGTGAAGTGAAGATCTGTTCAGTATTTTAGCGAATGCTTTCGTTGCCCTTAAGAGATATGGCTCTTATTCTAGTCGTCACTTTGTGTTGGGCTTTCAATCTGGTGGTAATTAAATTTACTATTCAGTCTATTTCTCCACTAACTTTAGGATCTATACGCTTTCTATTTGTTGCATTTCCACTAATTTTCTTTGTCAAGCGCCCGAAAGTAGCTTTTAATAAACTACTACTCATGGGACTAATACTTGGTGTAGCCAAGTTTTCCTTATTGTTTCTAGGTATTCAAAAGGGCATTAGCGTTGGTATGTGTGCTTTAACTCTGCAAACCCAAGTAATTTTTACTGCAATTATTTCATGCATGTTTTTTGGAACCAGGCTATCAAAACGCGAAATTTTTGGAATATTTTTGGCGCTTTGTGGAGTTGCCATGCTAGGAATTCAGGCCATTAGCGTTTCAACAACTACTGGGTTCGTACTTGTACTACTAAGTGCACTAAGTTGGGGAATATCTAATAATATATCTCGCACTTTTAAGGGCGTTAATATTTTACAACTGACTGTATGGATGAGCTTGATTCCACCAATACCATACTTTTTACTTTCCCAAATATTAGAGGGGCCAAACGTATTTTTTGAATCACTACACAATTTTGGTCTAATAGAGATCCTTGCTACTGCATATATTATTATAGCTGCCACACTATTTGGCTTAACCGGATGGACTTGGCTAATGCGCCAACACAATCCTGCAAAAGTTTCTATTTATGGGCTACTAATACCTGTTTTTTCACTATTTTTTGGTTGGTTATGCTTAGGGGAACGCCTAAGCAATTTGGATATTTTGGCGTGCACAGTAGTATTTTTAGGGCTAGTTATTAATCAATGGCCAAAATCACCCCACGCACAAAAAAAACCAATTGAAGAAAATGTGCAAAAAGTAGCATAAAAGCAGATATTTAAAGATTGTGAAAATCAGCTATTTTTAAAATAATACATTGAAATTGCTCTGGCGCCCTTTGAGGATTCAACACCCATTCATGAATCTGTGCATCAGTGCTCTCAAGTAAATCTGCATAAATACCCTGCTCAGTATCTGAACATTCAGCAAGCGCAAACTTAGCAAATGACGATAATAAAAAATCACCTTCCTTAGTGCCTCGATAATGGCTCTTATAAATTAATTTTTTTAGCATTAATTTGAAAAACTCTTAATATCTTAAATCTTTCTAAAAATATCACAAATTATGTATAAGCTCATCTTAAATAATAAGTATACGCTTTAATTTTTCCTAAAATATTACTTAATAAAAATATTATCTATTAAGTAACACTTTATTAATATTTGTATATTAGTATTAAATACACAAACACTCTAATATAAAGTTTTATTTATGATTTTAAATATTAAAAGAATGGGCATTTATGTAGTTTCTGCATTCATGCTATTCACAGCATTAACTAAGATCAATGCTTCTGACCTTGAACTTGAACAGTCGCAGGCAAGTTTTACTAAATCAGTAGTTATTGAAAATAATAATTCTGAAAATCATGAGATAGGAACTACTCCAGCATATTCGAACTACTTAAAAAAAGGTGCAGACTTTGCTTTTTCGTGCGGAAAAACGTTAGTTACGGCTCCTTGGAAACTTTTAAATTATGCATATAATCACCCCAAACAAGTGCTTGCACTTGGTGTTATAGCGCTAACTGGATCAGCTCTTAATCCTATTGGCACTTATGCCGCTAGTAGAAGCGGTACTTCTGGTGGCATGCAGGTGGTTTCACTAAATAATTTCAGCAATAGCTCTCTTACGCCTTACTATAAGGATAGCTATTTTTACCGTAATGATAGCAACTTTTGTTATGACAATGATGGCTTTGATGATAGTGAAGATGCCACTTATAGTAGTGGATCAGCATTTTTGGAAAAGTATGTAAAGGCGATAAAAGGATGGAAGCAACCATCTGAGGAAAGTAAACAATGGGCAGAAAAACGTACAAAACTTATAAAAACTCCATCGCAATCTGCACTTCATAATGTATTTGACTTGCGAAACCTGCTACAAGCAGGACAATTGCCAGTGTATGACCAGGGAAATCTTGGATCTTGTACAGCTAATGCAGCGGCAGGAGCAATGTGGTTTGATGAATGCAGGCCAGATAAAGAAACAAATATAGTAATAGACAAAAAATGTACTGATCAAAATGATGGACCTTCTAGGCTTATGATTTATTTTAATACTCGTGCTCTAAGTGGTAATTTTTACCAAGACTCTGGGTCTAGTATTACTGACACCGTCAAATCTTTACTTCAATCTGGGTCATGCCGGGAAAAAATATGGCCTTATAACACAGATTTATTTACACAAATGCCACCAAGAAGGTGTTACTACAATGCTGTGATAGCTATAGATGACTACCTAAATGACGATGATCTCCATTCTCATATGCGCGTTGAACAAAATGTAGAGACAATTAAAAGGGTAATTACTCAGGGATATCCTGTAATATTTGGTACATTGATTTATAACAGTTTTAATTGTGACAATGGTATGATCCCAATGCCTGAAGAATTCGATAATATAATAGGCGGGCATGCGCTTCTTTTAGTAGGTTACGATGATACAAAACAAGCTTTCATCTTGCGTAATTCTTGGGGAACAGATTGGGGTGATGATGGATATTGTCAGATTCCATATCAATATGTAACTGACCCAGATTTATCCGATGATTTTTGGGTAATTAGAAGCGTTAGACAAAAATAAGTATTTATAATTGTTTTATGTAACTATTCCCGTTTAATTTTCTGACCTGAACGGGGATAGTGTACTGCGCTTATTGTAATGAAATATATTGCTGACGCCATTGTTGAAACATTAATATGCACCATAATTTATATTGGTAATTGTGTGATCCGGTTTGATGCTTATTCCAAATAAAATCAATAGTTTGCTTATCTATGCAAAATTCATCTAATGATTGAGAATACAATAAATCATGTGCCCAGTCCTTTAAATCAGTACGCAGCCATGTATCAATTGGTACTCCAAATCCCATTTTAGGTCGATCAAACAATTCAGTAGGCACATATGATTTTAAAATTTCTCTCAAAACCCATTTTCCCTTACCATCACGCAATTTTAAATGCTGCGGCAATTGCCAAGCTAATGATATTAAACGATGATCTAGTAGAGGGACACGTGCTTCCAAACTTACAGCCATACTAGCCCGGTCAACTTTAGTTAAAATGTCACCAGGAAGATAGGTCAACATATCCCAGTATTGAAAATTTTCGATATTATTTTTCAAATCGGCATGCACGGGAAAAGAACACTGTTTACCGATTTCCCAATGATTAACCAGCATGCGATAACAATCGCTCAGATCTTTGCTTTCAAATAATCTAACACCCCTTTCAACTTTATCAGCCAATTGTTTTGGCAGGCCTGGTAGTTTTTCTAACCCTTGCCAAATCACTTGTGGTACATACCTAAGTCCAGGCAGCATTTTTTGTACAAAACCAGGCAGACAATTTTTAATTTTCCATAATTTCTGGCCAAAAATATAGCGATTATACCCTGCAAAAAGTTCATCGCCACCATCACCTGAAAGACTTACAGTCACATGTTCCCTAGCCATTTTAGAGACCAAATAAGTTGGAATTTGTGAAACATCGGCAAATGGTTCGTCGTATATTGATGCAAGATTTGGAATAACTTCCTGAGCGTCTTGAGCTGATAAATAAAATTCGTGATGATCTGTACCCAAATGGCTAGCAATTGCTTTGGCAAATGGCGCCTCATTATAATTTAGAATATCAAACCCGATCGAAAAAGTTTTAATACGCTCAACTGATTGTGATTGCATCAAGCTAACGACTAAAGAGCTATCAATACCACCAGAAAGAAATGCCCCCAAAGGTACATCTGCCTGACATCTACGCTTAACGGCATCTTTAAGTAAATCGTGAGTCGACTCAATCCATTCAGAATCGGTTCTTTCTGTCGATAAACTTTTCGCTCTAGCAATCTCAGTTGCAAGATCCCAATAAGAGTTAACTAAATATTCTCCATTCGTCTTTAATTCAACTATCGTTCCAGGTTTAACTTTTTGTAAACCTTCAAATATGCAAGCATCTTCCGGAACATAACCAAACTGAAAAAATTCAGAAACTGAGTTATTATTAAGTTTTTTTTCAAAAGCCGGATGTGGCATTAAGCTTTTAGGTTGCGACCCAAATAACCAAACATTGTTCATGTAGCCAAAATAAAGAGGTTTTATACCAACGCGATCTCTTACCAAAGAAAGAGTGCAGTTCTGCTTATCCCAAACCGCAAAAGCAAACATACCAATAAATAACTTAACTGAAGATTCAATCCCCCAAGCATCAAATGCAGCTAACATAACCTCAGTATCGCTGTGTCCTTTAAAGGGTATATTGGCAAGATTTGACTTTAACTCATTACTGTTAAAAATTTCCCCATTGTAAACCATAACATATCGCCCTGAAGCCGAAGTCATCGGCTGATGCCCAGCTGGAGATAAATCTAAAATTGCTAAACGCCGGTGAGCCAATGCTACTGTTTTCTGTTCATCAATCCACACACCAAAAGAATCAGGACCGCGTGTATGAATTTGGTGCGCCATATCCTGAGCCAGTTGTTCGTGAACGGGAAATTTATGCAATGAATCCCAAAAGCCGGCAATACCGCACATTATTTGCAAATCCTTTAAAATCTATTGTGTAAGACTAGCAAATATGCTGAAAACTGGCAAAGAAACAAAAATAGAAACTCTCGGTTATAGGATTTTGCACAAAGATATTTGAAGAAAACTACGGAATCTCTTTATTGTTAAATTTTTATCATTTAAGCTATAGACAACAAAATAATAGTGTTTTTTTATGACAGCCATCCGCCGCTATATATTCATATCGCTTATTTTTCTATGTGTAATTTTAGGATTATTTTCTGCAATGTTTTTGCAAGTTAAATCCGCTTTTTTGACTAACATTTACTTAAATGGAACAATTTTTGCATTATTTCTTTTTGGAGTTAGCTACAACGCTTATTTGTTTTTCAGATTAAGGAAAGAAGCCATTTGGTTTTCATTTTTTGAAAAAGGACGAGACCATGAAAGTAGAGTGCCTAAGCCTCAAGCTTTAAAGCCTTTGCAACAACTATTTCAAGGTCGACCATCAAGTTTTATGCTACAAGCAACTTATGGAAGTATTCAAAATCGCTTTGACGAAACCAGAGATATCAATCGCTACATTACAGGTCTCTTGGTATTCATGGGACTCCTTGGAACGTTTTGGGGACTTTCACATACAGTCACAGCAATTTCTGGAGTAATTTCAAGTATCGACTTGCAAACTGGCGATATTCAAGATGCATTTAAAACTCTAAAAGAAGGATTAAAAGCGCCATTGGTTGGAATGGGAACAGCATTTAGCTCATCCCTTTTTGGACTACTAGGATCGTTAATCATCGGATTTCTTGATGTGCAATACGGTAAAGGTATACAAGGATTATTTTACTTTATTGAAGAAAGAGTACATCTAGGATCTATCAATGCAGGCGCAGGAATCGATGGCCAAGCAATTGGGCAAACCTATTCGCAAAGTGTTTTTGAACAAGCAGCGGAAAGTATGCAGTTGCTAGCGCAACAACTGCAGCGAGGTGAGGAAAATCGCCAAATATATTTGCGCAACTTTTCTGAATTATCAGAAAAACTGAATTCGCTAATTGATCAACAAAACCAGCAGTTAACAGCTCTACAGACTATAGTTCAGGGAAATTTTAGTATGCAGAATTTACTGACACGCCAATCAGAATTAGCTACTGATACAACTAAATATTGGCGCAGTTTAGATGGCCAAATTACTAGGATACATGACGAAGTAAGCGCAGGTCGCATTCAATTAAGTCGCGAACTCTGTGAAGAAATTCGCACTGTATCACGCATATTGGCAGCTTTAGGAGAACAACCTAGTTAGGCTTTTCCAACCTCATACTAAGCAACTCAGCCAACAGAATCTTTAAAACGAAGGTTAAGCTCTCGGTGATGTGCGTGACAAATAGCTATTGCTAAAGCATCTGCCGCGTCTGCTTTAACATTTTTAGGCATTGTCGGTAAAAGTAAAAAAACCATTTGAGAAACCTGATATTTATCCGCATGCCCACTACCAACTACTGATTTTTTTACCTTATTTGCAGAGTATTCACTAACAGGCAAGCCAAAAGATGCAGGAGTAAATAACACTACCCCACGAGCCATGCCCAACTTAAGGGTAGATACTGGATTAGAGTTTACAAAAGTTTCTTCAACCGCTGCTTCATTAGGCTGGAACTGTTGTAACACTTGTATTATACCTTGGTGCAAAGCATTTAAACGCTCAGGTAAAAAATCTTTAGGGTTAGTCTCAATAACCCCATGACCAACGTAACTAATAGAGTTACCGCAAGATTTTATAACCCCCCATCCAGTACGTTGTAACCCCGGATCTAAACCTAAAATTTTTACCATTTATATAACCTTTTGAATTTAGAACCCATTATCTAGAAATTGAGTCTGATTCCAATATTGAGTTACATACTCCTTGAAAAACTTAGCAACATACCTTAGAATGTGCAAACTATATAGTAATCAAATTGGCTATGGCATTTCAAAAAACACTTTCAATACTAAAACCAGACGCTACTCGTCGTAATATTACCGGTAAAATTAACGCAAAAATTGAAGCATCTAACCTAAGAATTATAGCACAAAAGCGTTTACACCTTAGCATAGCTCAAGCTCAAGCATTTTATGCTGTCCATGCAGAACGCGCTTTTTTTGGTGAACTTTGTCAATTTATGACCAGTGGTCCCGTTGTTGTTCAGGTTCTTGAAGGTGAAGAAGCTGTTGCAGGCTACCGCGATATCATGGGAGCAACTAATCCAACTAATGCTGCTGAAGGCACAATACGCAGTGAATTTGCCGAATCAATTGAAGCAAACTCAGTGCATGGATCAGACTCCGTAGAAAATGCCGTTAAAGAAATTTCTTTTTTCTTTAGTGAACTGGAAATCGTTGGTTAACCTAGCAAACTTTCTTACCGGCGTTCGCTTTCTTGGTACACCGGTACTCATTTACTACTATCTAAATTATTATTACGGAATTGCTTTTTGGCTGATGCTGTTTTTGGGCATTACTGATTGGTTTGATGGCTTTTTTGCCCGTAAGTTTGGTCAAGAATCTACGTTTGGTAAAATGTTTGATCCAATCGCAGATAAAACCTTAATGATTGGGATGTTTGCCACGCTTGGCTACCTAAATGCAATGCCCATAACATTTGTAATTTTATGCTTAACACGTGATGTGTTAATTATTATTGGTGGCATTAGCATTCTGGGTTCAAAAAGAAAAATTGATTTATCTCCTACTATAGTCAGTAAGATTAATACCTTTTTGCAAATTTTATGCATATTGCTAGTAACTTATAGACTGCATTCTGTAAATATTGGCTCATTGTTGCTGTGCAGCGAAACAACTATGATAGTCTTAACCAGCCTATTTACCATAACTTCTGGAGTGCAGTATGCAAAAACCTTTTGGATATTTATAAAAAATAGGTAAGAATTTACCTATTCCGTAGTTGTAAGTTTTAATATGTTTTTCGCACGTCCACGTAATTCTACCCGCCTTGAAGTTTGGCCAACGTTCGTTGATGCCTTATCGACTGTCTTAATGGCTATTGTTTTTGTGCTAATGACTTTTTTAGTGGCACAAGTATTTTTGGTAGAAACTATCAATGATCGGGACACAGAATTAGCTAAATTGCAATCTCAGCTACGCCAGCTTGAGCTAAATTTAACTAAAGCAAAAGATCAATATGAAACAGCTTCATTGAAAGTTACAACCCTTGAAGAGCTAATTAAAAACTTAAATTCTCAATTGGAAAAACTAACCCAAGATGTAACCCTTGAAAAGCAACAGCATGGTGAACAAAAAACCTTAAATGAACGCATTAAAACAGATCTTGAAAAACTTGAAGAACGTCTAAAACAACTGCAAAATTTACTAGAACAGGCTCAAGAAGAATCTTCAAAAAAAGATGAAGAAGCTAAAAAGCTACAACTAAATTTACAAGGTTTAGAAAAAGAAAATGAAAAACACAAAAATGCGATTAAAGTTGGACAATTTCGTTCCCAGTTTTTTGCTCAATTAAAAAACATTTTGGGGGATCGTAGTGATGTAAGGGTAGTTGACGACCGCTTTGTATTCCAATCTGAAGTATTGTTCGCCATTGGCTCAGCTGAACTTGGAGAGGATGGTAAAGAACAATTAAATGGATTGGTTAAGGCATTAAAAGAAATTGGCAGTAAAATCCCTCCTGAAATTAACTGGATACTAAGAGTAGATGGTCATACAGACAACCGCCCAATCAAAAGTACCCAATTCCCATCTAATTGGGAGCTTTCAACTGCTCGCGCTATTGCAGTGGTGCAGTATATGATTGGCAAAGGGATTGATGGTAAACATCTGGTCGCAGCAGGATTTGGAGAATTTCAACCCCTTAATACTGATAAAAAAGATATTGAGCGCAATCGTCGCATTGAATTCAAGCTAGACCAAAGGTAACGTGGCGTGTAAGTTTTTTCATAAAAATTAACGAATGATTAATCTTTTGATGGTATACGTTTCCGTCCCCCACCCCCGCCCAAATAAAGGGTGGGCCACCCGCCTTGGCTCCATCCTTAAAGCAAATATAGCTTCGCCGAAAGCATCCTTTTGGGCTTTAAGTGGATGCCTTGAAGTAATATCTGAAGAATGGCCTGTTCTTAAATATAATATATCTCAATATAGATTAAAAAACGGTTAAATACATATGTTAGAACTTGCGAACTGCATTAGCAGACTAATTTTCTAAAAATTGGTAAACAAAAAAACTTGCCTGTTAGAATATTTAGCGTCATTGTACCTGTAAATAAGTTATTTAAAAAAATTTGTGGGTAAAGATACGTACCTTATATTGGGCTATGGACGCAGCGGCAGAGAAAGTGAACGACACCTTCTTGGCAAAGGCAAAAAAGTAGTTGTATATGATGACTCACTAAATAAAAAACCAAACATAGATTGGCATAAAGTTAAACTAGTGGTCCAAAGTCCAGGTATTGCACCGTATCACCCTATTGGTGCAGCAGCACTTAATGAGGGGGTACCTATTTGTACAGATATTAATTTGCTGCAGAAAAGCAACCCTTTAGCAAAATATATTGGTATTACAGGCACTAATGGAAAATCAACCACCACTGCTTTAATTGGACATATTTTGCGTCTATGTGGCTTAAAGGTAGAAGTAGGCGGAAATATTGGAATTCCAGCGCTTGCTCTTGAAAATTTAGGAGAACATGGTTGGTATGTACTTGAGTTATCTTCGTATCAATTAGAACTGTCCAATGATATTAATCTTGATGTGGCTGTATGGCTTAATATAACCCCTGACCATCTTGAACGCCATTTTACTATGGAATCTTACATAAACGCAAAAGAACAAATTTTCAACTCCGCAAAATCGGCATGCATTGTAATTGATGACACCTATTCCAAAGCAGTTGAAGCCAAATTAGCTATTCAGCACCTTACAATCGCTAGTGAATTTAAAAATTACCCGGCCGACTTGTGGGTTGATGCTGGTGGCATACTGCACATTAATAACCAATTATTTGACTTAAATGAACTTACTACACTTAAAGGTATACACAACTGGCAAAACGTTGCAGCAGCTTTTGCAGCGACATTACAAATAATAGACGATTGTCAAAAAATCTGGCAACATATACAAACATTTCCGGGATTGGCGCATCGCCAACAATTAATAGCAAAAACCCCAAATATTGAATTTATCAACGATAGCAAAGCCACAAATGCCAATGCTTGTGAAAAAGCCCTGAAAACTTTTTTTGGAAAAAAAATTTTTTGGATTTTAGGTGGCAAGGACAAAAATGATGGTATTGAAAGCCTACAGCCATATTTTTCACATATTAAAAAAGCATATCTTATTGGTGATGCAAAAGATCGCTTTGCAAAAGATTTATATGGTAAAGTGGAGCTTGAAAAAAGTGTGACTCTTGATATAGCTGTTAAACATGCTATAGAAGATGCAAAATCTGAAACAAATGCTGTAGTATTGCTATCACCTGCTTGCGCTAGTTTTGACCAGTTTCGCGATTTTGAACACCGAGGTGATGAATTTATTAAATTTGTAAAAGAGCAACTGCATGATTCCGATCACATTTTCACGGCGTGATAATAGTCTTTTAGGAAGATGGTGGTGGACAGTCGATCGCCTGGCCATATCTTTGCTTTTAATACTAATAGTCATCGGTGTGTTTTTAAGTTTTGCGGCAAGTCCTTCAGTGGCTGAACGCTTAAACTTGGGAACATTTTTCTTTGTTAAACGCCATATAATAATGATAATTCCTGCAGTTGCAGTCATGATTGGTGTCTCGCTGTTTTCACCAATAGGTGTAAGAAGATTAAGTTTACTTATATATCTATTAGGAATTATTTTACTTATACTGACATTTATTTTTGGTGTTGAGGTAAAAGGAGCAAGACGTTGGTTAATGATATTAGGCAATTCTATACAAGCATCGGAATTTGTTAAGCCTGCCCTTACGGTAATTACAGCTTGGTTAATTGCTGAAAAAATGCATGATGAAAAATTCCCAGGAATTACCTTATCTATGGTGGCTGTAGGAATTATTATTGGGTTGCTTCTATTGCAACCTGACTTAGGTATGACGGTAGTAATTGTTGCAACTTGGGTTGGACAGCTATTTATTGCAGGACTACCAATTTTTTGGATGGCAGGTCTTGCAGGCATTGCGATCGCTGGTTTAGTTGGAGCTTATTGGTTATTACCCCACGTTACTAAACGTATCGATCAGTTTTTAGATCCATCTGCAGGTGACCCTATACATGATCTTTACCAAATCACTAAATCTTTAGCTGCTTTTGCCAATGGTGGATTTTTTGGTAAGGGGCCTGGAGAAGGCGTGATCAAAAAAAATGTACCTGACGCCCACGCTGATTTTGTATTCGCTGTCGCAGGTGAAGAATTTGGTTTATGGATGTGTATTATAATTGTTGCTTTATTCATGGCAATTATCATCCGATTTATGATGCGCGCCACCAAAGGATCTAGTTTGTTTATTTTACTTAGCACTACAGGGCTTGCTGTACAGTTTGGTTTGCAAGCGTTTATTAATATGGCATCAACCCTACATTTGATTCCAACTAAAGGCATGACCATGCCATTTATTAGTTATGGTGGGTCTTCCATGGTAGCTTTAGCTATATGTACGGGTATGTTGCTAGCATTAACTAGAAAACGTCATGGCTTTCAGGACTGGGAAGAATAGATTTTCAGAAAATAATTAAGGAGAATAGCATGGATAAATTAACAGTAAAAATTGCCGTAGTAGGTGCCACAGGTAATGTTGGACGCATAATGCTAAAAATTTTAGAAGAACGCGGTTTTAATTCTAAAAATATTTATGCTGTGGCTTCTGAAAAATCAGAAGGTAAGAAGGTTTCGTTTGGAGACGATGAAGTTATAATTGTTGAATCAATCAACATGTTTGATTTTTCAAAAGTTGATATTGGATTATTTTCACCAGGAAGTAAGGTTTCATCACAATATGCGCCTATAGCTGCAAAATCTGGATGCGTAGTAATTGACAATACATCATACTTTCGCGATGACCCAAAAATTCCCCTGATCATTCCAGAAGTTAATGGACAAGAGATTGAGTATTATGCAAATAAAAAGATTATAGCCAACCCAAATTGTGCAATTATTCCAATCGCTATGGCGTTAAAAGTCCTTCACAATAAGAACCATGTAAAACGTGTAATTGTTTCGACTTACCAATCCGTATCAGGAGCAGGTAAAGCAGCTATGGAAGAACTTGATCAACAAACCCGTTCACTTTTTACCGGCACACCCACACCTGCTGAGCACTTAGCAAGACCAATTGCATACAATTTAATACCGCATATTGGTGAATTTGAAGAGTCAGGCTACACAGGCGAAGAAGTGAAAATGCGCCATGAACTAAAAAAAATTCTTGATCCCAAAATTGAACTTTCTGCTACTTGCGTACGCGTGCCTGTTTTTGTTGGTCACTGCTCTGCGGTACACGTAGAATTTGAAAAACCTTTTTTAGCAGACGATGCTCTAGAAATTTTACAAAACTCTCCTGGCATTCAGGTTATGGATGCAGAAGATCCAATGGATTATGCTACACCGCTTGATGCAGCAGGAGGTGATGACGTTTTAATAAGTAGACTACGCCAAGATACCTCACACCCAAATGGCTTAGTATTTTGGACTGCTTCTGATAATTTACGCAAAGGCGCAGCCTTAAATGCTGTACAAATTTTGGAACTTTGGTTAGAGCATGAGAAAAATAAAAAAGCCGCTTAAGTACTATAATAACCATAAAATCCTTTGTAACCCAATGTAAACATCGCTATTGTGTTGGTAGATAAATTATTGCAAGAGAAGGTTTTATCATGACTAAATGCGGGTTTGTTGCCATTCTAGGCGCACCAAATGCTGGTAAATCAACTCTTGTTAACGAATTAGTTGGGCAAAAAGTATCAATTGTTTCACCAAAGGTACAAACTACGCGTAGTCGTATTATGGGAATAGCCATAAAAGATAATGCGCAGATAATTTTGCTTGATACTCCTGGAATTTTTGATGCCAAAAAACGTCTTGATAAGGCTATGGTTCGAGAAGCCTATGATGCAAGCTCAGAAGCTGATGCCCATGTTTTAGTAGTCGATGTTACCTTCACTAATCTAACTCTTATCCAGAATCTATGTGAAAAACACAAGAATGGGATAATAGTTACACTTAATAAAATTGATTTAATTGCCAAAGATAAATTATTAAAAATAGTAACTTCAGTTAATGAATTTCCTAATGTTACAAAAATATTTATGATCAGCGCTCTGCATGCAGATGGAGTTGATGATTTAGCTAAATATTTATGTAGCATCCTACCAAAAGGCCCATG
Source organism: Candidatus Finniella inopinata (assembly GCA_945860985.1). Taxonomy (GTDB): domain Bacteria; phylum Pseudomonadota; class Alphaproteobacteria; order Paracaedibacterales; family CAITNM01; genus CAITNM01. The sequence continues at coordinate 76,528 of CAMASM010000001.1, read as the reverse complement.
GCTTTTCCCAGAAGATCAAATTACCAATATTCCAGCTAGATCTTGGGCAGCTGAAGTTACACGCGAACAAGTTTTTTTACAGTTGCACCAAGAATTGCCATATAACATTTTTGTAGAATCCGAAAGCTGGGAAGAATTTGACAATGGTTCGGTAAAAATTAATCAGGCTATTGTTGTATCAAGAGATAATCATAAGGGGATTGTCTTAGGCAAACGCGGACAAACCCTAAAAAATATAGGGCAAGCCGCTAGAACTGAACTTGAAGAACAACTAGAGCGACGCGTTCACCTTAAGTTATTTGTAAAACTAGAAGAAGATTGGCAAGAACGTTCTTGGGCCCTTCGCGCCCTTGGAATAGGGGGTTAGTAGTAGTTGTAGTGGTACTACTCTACACAAAACCAATCAGTATTTGGTAGTATGGGGCTGGACGTTAGATACAAGAAACATACTCCTGTAGATGTTGTGCCAATTGCAATTCACGGATGAATAGAAATTAAGGTATTCATTTTGAATGACAAAAAGACACACAAGCTAGGAAGTTAACCTTGAAAAACTTTGGCGACTCACCTATACATTAAGCTAATACTTTGTCAAACAATTGATATGTTATTCGTTGCCGTTGCTTTTATCTTTTTTCTAGTTGGTATGGAAATAGATATTTTCATTCCAAGCTACCCAGAATTACAACAAAAATTCGGTTTATCGACAGCAACTGTACAACTTTGTTTAAGCTTAAATTTTATAACTTATTGCGTTGGATCTTTGTATGCAGGTGCTCTAGGTGACCGTTACGGACTGCGCAAAGTAATTTTATATAGTCTTGTAATTTTTGCGGTAGGAAGTGTAGCTTGCGTTTTTGCACCAACATTTTCTTATATTTTACTTGGCAGAATATTGCAGGGACTTGGAATGGCAGCCCCAGCATCCCTTGGCTATGTAGTTATCTCAGAACGCTATTCACCTGAAAAACAAGCATCTATACTTGGCACATTAAACGGTTTTATTACCGTGTCTATGGCATCAGCACCAGTGATTGGTAGTTATGTTACCATTTACGCCGGGTGGCGAGGAAACTTTGTTATTCTACTAATTTTATCCTTAATAGCGCTTTTAACTTGCTTTTTTTGTTTACCCAAAGACAACCGAAAAAGGGAAAATGTTTCACTTTCTTTAAAAACTTACTTGCCATTGTTTGAATCAAAAACATTTTGGAAATATTTAACTCTTGTATGTGCACTTATTTGCTGTTATTGGGCATTTATAGGTATGGGGCCAATCCTTTATATGGAAGGATTTGGAGTATCTCTTAGGGATTTTGGTTTTTATCAAGGGGCTATTGCGGCCTCATTCGCAATTGTTAGCTTTTTAAGCCCTAAATTATTAAGCAAATTTGGACACCAAAAGTGCTTTAAAGTTGCAATTATTTTAGTAACAATTTTTGCAGTATTGCTTGGCATAGTTGCCATATATGAAATTAACAACCCCATGTTAATTACGATATTAATGTGCTTATTTACCATGCCTATGGTATTTCCGGTAAACATTTTATACCCACTTTTACTTGAAGTGGTTCCTGAGGCAAAATCTCGCGCCGCTGCTTTAGTAAATGTAACAAGATTGATTGTATCTGCTATCTGTATAGAACTAGTTAGTTACTTTTATGATGGGAGATTTTTACAACTTGGCTTAACTATTGCAGTACTTTCAATTTTAGCATTGGTTATTTCAAAATATGTAAATCACTGGAAAAATGAACAAGCAAGCCAATAACAATCAACCCACAAATTTTAGCAAATACGCAATTTGTGTTGATCTCGACGGCACACTTTGGGCCGGTGACTGTTTATGGATTTGTATACGAAAATTTTTAAAAAAACACCCACTTCGATTTGCACAAATGTTTTTATGGTTACGCCAAGGTAGAACACACTTGAAACATAACCTTTTGGATTATGTTACTTTCGAAGCCAAGGAATTGAATTATTTTTCCGAAATGTTAATTTATTTAAATGAATTAAAAAATCATGGAGCAAAACTTTACCTGATTACTGGATCTGATCAAGCAATTGCAGATAAAGTAGCAAAACATCTTAATCTTTTTGAATGTGCTTATGGTAGTACAGTTGGTAATAACTTAGTTGGAGATCAAAAAGCAAATTTGCTTAACCAACTTTTTGGTGTTAAAAATTACATTTATTTTGGCAATGAATGGAAAGATCGACTAATATGGCAACACTGTGCCGCAGCCGTATGCGTTAACATCAACAACAAAACACTAAAATGGTTAACTTCAAATGGTATATATATTCGTAGGTTTATATGCAAATAATTGGTATGATTGGTCACAAATTACATATAATTTGCAATAACAGCTGTGCTTAACCAAAAATCAAAATTTATTAGCAAACTTCTTTTAAATAATGGGAAGAGTAATAGGTTATTTGATAATTTTCTTGAGCATTTTTACAAACATACCAGCATGGGATATTTGCTGAGTATAGCGGAACAATCATCTAAAAATGTAATGCTTCAAGTCGCAAAATATGCATTTGAAATTTTTCAAAATACCCCACCAAAAAATAGCTTTTATATTTCCCACCAACTATTTGAAGATCAAGGATTACAGGTTTTATTCTTGCACTGCTTTAATAAACCATTTGTAGTGCGCAGTTTAAATGTTTGGCTTAGTGCTAACAAATTAAACACCGATGAATTTATTCACGCAATTTTCACAAATCAAAGAGAAAGCGGTAGTGATGATTATGAAGAAGCAATAATTGCCATAATTTTGCCAATTTCTACAAAACTTCCTAATGATTACGAATTAACACTATCAGCACTTTACCAACAACTTATTTTAGTATCCGATGATTATTTGCCCATGCAAAAAGAAATTAAACGGGTTGCTACTGCTTTATCAAATCAAAGACATGAATACCTACAGCAAGTTGGTTCACTTTTAAAATGGCTTGAAAATAAAAATTTTGCTTTTTTAGGAGTGCGTAATTTTAAAGCCAATTCTTTAAATCCTGTAGATTTTTCCAACCAACCAGAACATAAGCTGGGCACTTTTAAATTAGATAAATTTAATGAATCTAACGACTTTTTTCCTGAAATTTTAAAAAGGAAGGAAACACACGAAGATTTATATAACCTGCATATAATGCAAATAAAAAAAACTAATAAGCGTTCAGATATTTATAGAAACTCCAGGCTTGATTCTATCAACGTACTTGATATTGACAGTAACGGTAAAGTCATTGGCATTGTACAAATTATTGGTCTTTTCACCGCAGATTTTTACAAAGCTTCCCCCTTAGAGGTTCCAGGATTACAAAGTAAATCCGCAAAAATTTACCAGCACTTTGAATTTTCTAAGCATTCTAATGATGAAAGAATATTAAAAAATATTATTGATAGTATTCCGCTTGATGAATTTTTCTACCTTCCAAAAACTGATTTAATCGGACTTGTTACACGTATTTTAAATATGTACGATCGCACCACAGTTTTTGCGCGTAATGATTCAGTTGCTAATTCAATTTCTGTGCTAGTTTATATGCCTAAGCACAGATACAGTGAAAAACTACGCCAAGAACTTGGAAATCATTTACTAAATGAATTTGGCGGCACACTTACTTCAACTCATGCTCATGTAGGTGATGCCACATTTGCAAGACTAATTTACATTATAAATTGTAAAAATTGCGATCCTAAACAAATTGATATTGAAAATTTAGAAGAAAAATTATGGATTGCATCACAAACATGGCAAGAACGCTTCAATTACTTTTGTAAAAAAATAAACACCACAAACACCATCACCTTCTCTGATTTATATATTAATCTTACTGAACCTAATATTGCTGCATCTGATACTTTGATAATCCTAAATTGGCTTAAAACTGAAGAAAATATTTATTTTGAAGTTATAAATAAAGAAAATAAAGTTATTGTAAGAATTTTTCAACAGCAAGACCCATTAAGCCTTGGTCAAATTATCCCAATCTTTACCAATTTTCAATTACATATTCAGTCAGAAATAACTTTTTTTGCAAACATTGATTCACAAAAAATTTGGATGCATTACTACGAAATATCTAACTTAAATGAATTATCTTTAACAGAACAAACCATTAGCAAATTAATTGAGGGATTAAAATCAGCTTGGAACAAAGTTATAGAAGTTGATCCATACAACGCTCCAATAGTAACGTGCGATTTAGATTTTAAAGAGATTATTATTTTTCGTGCTCTTGGTAGATTTTTAAAACAACTTGGTTTTAATTATTCTCAAAAAGCACTGGCCGATTGTTTGGTTTCTTACCCTGATATAACTCAAAAGTTAATTGAATTTTTTAAAGAAAAGTTTGATTTGAGCAAACAAACAAATTCCCCCTCACAGTTAGATGATCTTCAAGAAAAAATCATTCAGTCTTTTGGAGTCATAAAACGTCTGGACCATGACCGAATCATGAGACGATTCTTAAACATTATGATAGCAACAGTACGTACAAATGCTTATCAAAGTAGTGAATTTAAACCATATCCATGCGTAAGCTTCAAAGTAAGCTCTACCCAGGTAATTGATATTCCAAAGCCATCACCTCTATTTGAAATTTTTGTTTACTCTCCAACTATGGAGGGATGCCATTTACGAGGGGGAAATATTGCTCGCGGTGGAATTCGCTGGTCAGATAGGCCAGAAGATTTTCGTTCAGAAACCCTGGGGTTAATGAAGGCACAAATGGTAAAAAATTCAGTAATCGTACCAGTTGGTTCTAAGGGTGGTTTTTTTGTCAAAAACTATGACGCTTTACAAGAAGGCGGTGCTAATAATCAACAGTTAAAAGAAAGTGTAGTAAAAGCATACCAAAGTTTTATAGGTCAATTGATATCCCTAACAGATAATTTAGTGGATAAGGAAATTGTTTCTCCTGTTAATGTTTTAAAATACGATGGCGACGACCCATATCTAGTAGTTGCTGCTGATAAAGGAACTGCTACATTTTCAGATATTGCTAACAAAATTTCTCAAGATGTAGATTTTTGGTTAGGTGATGCTTTTGCCTCAGGCGGATCTAATGGCTACGATCACAAAAAATTAGCAATAACTGCCCGTGGTGCCTGGATTGCAGTAAGAAGACATTTTTGGGAAATTGGCATTGATTGCCAAACCACACCTATAATTGTTGCTGGTGTAGGTGATATGGCTGGAGATGTCTTTGGAAATGCCATGTTACAATCCACTAAAATCCAATTAGTTGCTGCATTTAATCATAAGCATATATTCTTAGATCCCACACCAGATACTGAAAGAAGCTACCATGAGAGAAAACGTTTATTTAATTTAGCTGGTTCAAATTGGAGCGATTACAATCAATCTTTAATATCAAAAGGAGGTGGAGTTTTCGAGCGCTCCGCTAAATTTATTGAAATTTCTCAAGAAGTGGCCACAAGACTGAACATCAACCAATCTCAACTTCCACCAGATGAACTAATTTCAAAAATACTAGTCACTCAGGTAGATTTATTATTTTTTGGAGGCATTGGCACATTCATAAAAGCCCAACATGAAAGTGACACACAAGTAGCAGATAGGTCTAATGATTCAATCCGTGTTGATGCACGTATGGTTCGCGCCAAAATCATTGGTGAAGGAGCAAACCTTGGCTCAACACAACTTGGACGTGTTGAGTACGCGTTACGTGGCGGAAAAATCAACATGGATGCTATCGATAACTCTGCTGGTGTTGACTGCTCTGACCACGAGGTTAACCTAAAAATCATGTGCCAAGTTCTACTTCAACAAAATTTACTTGATAATAACAGCAGAGACAAACTTCTAAGAAGTTTAGCAGATGAAGTAAGCGAACTTGTACTAGAAGACAATTGGTCACAAACTCTGATTATTACACTTATGCAGGAAGAATCTCGGCTTGATTTAAATTCTTATATTAATTTAATTAAAAATCTAGAAAAGCGAGAAAATTTACCATTACGCCGTGAAATAGAATATATCCCAAGTGATGAGGAGTTGCTGCAACGCAAAAATCAAAACTTAGGTATCACAAGGCCTGAACTCGCTATATTGCTAGCCTATGCAAAAATCCATTTATACCAAGATCTACTACATGCCCTTAAAAATACCGCTTGTTTTGGTGAAACATATTATTTGCAATATTTCCCTAAACCTTTTCAAAATGAATACAAAAATCATTTGAGCTATCATCCATTAAAAGTCGAAATTACTGCAACAGTACTAGCAAACATGGTAATCAACATTATGGGACCTTGCTTTGTCGGACAAATGTCTGAAGCATTCAGAGTTGATCCTCTTGAAGTTGTACGAGCTTTTGTAGAAGTTTTAGAACAAACAAATGCATATGAAAAAATCCAAAATTACACACGCTTGCAAAGTGATTTAAGCTCTACTTTAACGTCTCTACGCCAAACTGCCAGAAATCTTTCTCAATGCGTGATGATGCGATTATCAAATTTTAATCATATTTTTGCCAGTAGAACTACAAACATCTCAAACCACGTACCATTTTCTGTAATGTTCACTTACCAGATAACTATCAAAAATGTTATTGACCTTAAGATGATTGAAGAAAATTATGAAAAACTTGGTATCGCCTATTTGTGGAGTTGGGCTGAATTGATTTGCCCAGCTGGTTCATGGCAAACATCATCTTGGCTGTTACTACAACACGACTTGATTAAAACCGTAGCAGACCTCTGCCAGCAATCTTGGAATGATGAAAAAATTTCTAGTTACCATACGCTTTATGAGCAACTTAAAAACCACATTACAAGCCTGCCAGATTCAAGCCAAGATTTATTGCTGTTGGATTACGTTATACGGCAATTAAACACTATGTGTAATTTCTAAAGTCTTGAACAAGCGGTATCTAGGCGCTCTTGCAACAAAGGCAAGAACTCATTTTTAGGCAATCCAGCTGGGATAGGTTCAAGAAATTCTAGGGTAATGCATCCTGAACGTTTAAATTTAGAACGACGTGCCCAAAATTTACCAGAATTTACAGCAATTGGCAGAACAGTAACATTGAGTTCTTTATAAATTACACTAATACCTGACTGTAAATTTGTAGGATCCCCGTAGTTACCACGTCTTCCCTCAGGAAAAATAAGAATAGACATGCCATTAGAGATCGCTTCATGACCTTGATTCAGTAAGGATTTTAACGATTTAATCCCATTAGAACGATCAATGACAATACTATTAAGTTTAATTAAATAGCTACCATAACCTGGAATTTGCACTAATTGTTTTTTTAAAACAATTACAAATTTATCAACCAAAGTTGAAAAAATAAGAGTTTCCCAAGCGGATTGGTGCTTGCATGCCAAAATTACTGGGCCATTTTTTAAAACTGCGTCTAGTTTATCTTTGCCAAGCACTTGGTAATCAAGCCCAACTATTATTTTTAGGGCGTACATGATAATGTGAGTCCAACTTTTATACCACAACGCGCAAAACCATCTTGGTAATACAATCACCGGAACCCATAAAATTATAAATAATAAGAGGGTGAAAATATAAAAAAATAGATCAAAACACCAAGATCGAATGCGAGCTAACAGTTCCATAAGAAATTCCTGAATTGTTTTTTTGAAAATATTAATGATTTATTAATCACAAACAAACCTACGTATCTAAATACTATTCAACAAAGTTGCGTTCCCACCACAAGCCGTAATGTTATGCGTAAACGTTCTCTCATGCACAAAACGTAATAGATAATTTGGCCCCCCAGCCTTTGGTCCAGTTCCAGAAAGCCCCTCACCACCAAATGGTTGCACACCCACTACTGCACCAATCATATTACGATTTATATACAAATTCCCGACTTTAGCCAGACGACAAGCCATAGCGATAGTTGATTCCAATCTGCTATGAATTCCCATGGTTAAACCATAATTGGTAGCATTAATTTGCTGAAAAACTTTTTCTAAATCATCTGATTTAAATCGAATTACGTGCACAATTGGCCCAAATACTTCTTCATTCAATAGATCAATGCTATTAATTTCCCAAAGTTGTGGCCCAAAAAATTCTTCCAATAAAGGCTCTTTGCAAGCATAAATACTTTTAGCCTGCCCTTTACTTTCAAGGTCTCTTAAATAATTTATGTGCTCTTCTAGAACTTGCTTAGCATCATTATCAATTACTGGACCAACATCCGTACTTAAGTGACGTGGATCATTAATTTCTAGCTCACCCATCGCATTGCTAAGCATGTGCAACAAATTATCAGCCACATCTTCTTGTACGAATAAAAATCTCAATGCTGAACAACGTTGTCCTGCACTTTGATATGCTGAACTAATAACATCGCTAACGACTTGCTCATGCAAAGCAGATGAATCAACAATCATTGCATTCATGCCGCCTGTCTCAGCAATCAATGGAACTATTGGCCCATTTCGATTTGCTAAATTACGATTAATTTGCAGTGCTGTTTTAGTTGAGCCAGTAAATACAACCCCATTAACCCTATGATCATTTAAAAGGCAGTCAGAAATAGTACTACCTTTAGCATGAATAAATTGAAAAACGTCCTTAGGTACACCAGCTTTATGAGCCAGCTCCACAGCAAACAACCCAATCCTCGGAGTTTGGTGGGCAGGTTTTACCAACACAGTGTTACCAGTTACCAATGCTGCCAATGCTTGTCCTAAAAATATTGCCAAAGGAAAATTCCAAGGAGCAATACACACAAACACTCCACGAGCATGATACGATAAACTATTTAACTCACCAGTCGGACTAGGCAATTGAACTGGATCATTCAAAAGTAGACGAGCTTGATTTGCGTAGTAATAACAAAAATCTATTGCTTCACGTACTTCAGCGACACAATCTCCTAAAGTTTTTTTTGCTTCTACGCACAAAATTTGCATTAATTCCTGGCGATTTTCCTCTAAAAGGTCTCCCAGCTTTTCTAAAATTTGAGCTCTCTTTTCTGAACCCAAACGATCCCAGCTAGGTTGAGATTTATCAGCAATTTCCAGAAGTTTTTTTAGTTGGGTTTCCTCTAATAACTCAGGAGCTTCTTTCAAAGAGTAATCATGGAATGCTTTCTGTGTACTAGCTAAATATCTGTAACTAGAAAGATCATCACCCTTTGAATTTTTTCGGTAATCAATATAAATTTCTTCAGGTAGCTTAATGGAAGGGTGCGGTTTATTTGCAGTGTGCTGACATTGATCTGCAACGTTTTGACAAAGCATTTCACACGGCAAGTGTAGATCATAAATTTGATGTACAAAACTGCTATTGGCACCATTTTCAAGTAATCTACGTACCAAATACGCTAAAAGATCTTTATATACCCCGACAGGGCCGTAAATACGCTGTCTTACTTTGAGATTGCTATAAAGCTCTTCACCCATGCCATAAAGTCTTTGTAATTCAAATTCAGTAACTTCAAGCTTAGATGCCATCTCTAAAATAAACGACGCTGTATAGGCGTTATGGGTAGCAAATTGACCGTAAATTAGTGGAGAAGCCTTTAAAATTTTTTGTGCACAAACTAAGTATGCTAAATCTGTATGAGGTTTTTGAGTAAAGTTTGCGTAGTTACTTAAACCACGTTCTTGAGCCCATTTAATTTCACTATCCCAATAAGCTCCTTTAACCAAACGTATGTGCATTTTTTCTTGAGCAGATTGCGCCAATGAGCAAAGCCAATCAACCACGTATGGAGCACGCTTTTGGTAAGCTTGCACAGCCAAACCAAAACCACCCCAACCTTTTAAAGATTCGTGCGTAAATACGTCATGAATTATTTCTAAAGATAAGGCTAAACGTTCGGCTTCTTCGGCATCAACTGTTAACAAGATCTCAGCTTCCTTCGCCGCTCTACAAAGTTTTAGCAAAATTTCAGTAAGTTCTGTTTTAACAGAGTCTCGCTTTAGTACTTCGTAACGGGGGTGCAAGGCAGATAGTTTTACAGAAATACTTGATTTAGTTTCTATATAACCATTTTGGCCCTTTAAAGCCTCAATTGCGTTTAAATAGGCGCTGAGATAGCGTTCCGCATCTTCACGGGTTTTAGCACCCTCCCCAAGCATATCGAATGAATATAATTCGTCACCTTTTTTGTTAACAGCCTTTTCAATAGTTTCACCAACAACAAATTGATGACCCATCGTTCGAATAATTTTAGCCATTATTTGGCGAATCAATGGCTCACCAAAACGCCTAATCAAACCAGGGATGTGGCTGAACATTGAACCGGACGTGCCCAAGGATAAAAATTTACTAGCTTGGGTTAAACTAAAATTAGCCAGCTTTTCAACCCAAGTAGACTCGCCTGTATTGTTCCAATTTGCAAAACCAAGCTTGTCACGAATCAAATGACTCTTAGTGGTATTATCAGGAATGCGTAACAAAGCCTCTGCCATACACATTAAAGCCAACCCCTCTTGAGTACTCAAACGGTATGTTTGTAGAAGACTTTCAATACGCAATGGGCTAGGTTTATTTTTCCGTAATGTTTGAATAATTTCCAAAGCATTTACTGATGATACCTCGTGATATTCATTAATATTACCGTATTGTTTTAGTAAATAATCAACAGCTTCGGTCTCATCAATACGGTAATTGAACTCTATAAGTTGCCACTTTTTAAGCAAAATAGAGTTCAAAAACTTAGGGCTAAACATTAATTTCTCCAAAATTGGTCGGAACGGCGGGATTCGAACCCACGACCCCTATCCCCCCAGAATAGTGCGCTACCAGGCTGCGCCACGTTCCGCATACAGAAAGAATAGCAAACACCTAAAGAATTACACAAGATACATTAACTACGACGCATGCGATCTATTTCTTTTTGCACAGCATCTTCAACAATCTTTCGAAGGTTTTTATCAAGCCAACTTTTAATCAAGGGACTAGCCAATTGGTTTAATAAATCATCTGTTGATATATTTGGTCCAGAATCAGTAGATGAGCTAATTTCACTTTTTAACTTATCAAATGGACTGCCCTGAAATGAATCCAGTGGACTGGGAGCAACCTTCGGATCAGGATACATTGGATTGTTCATTTGCCCACTAACTTGTGTAGATGTAGTAGAATTAAATAGAACATTAGCTGGCTGTAAGCTAATTGTTTCAATTGGAATAATCTCATCTGTCAATTTAATAACATTGTTATTATTTGAAAATAATTGTGACTGTGTAGCTTCACTTTTTGGAAGATTCTGCCCTTCAGAAACATAGCTACGAATGGATGCTAAAATGTCATCCATACTCATGTCTTGTTTGTTTGCGCTTGAGGACATAATTCTTAAGCCTTATACCTTTTTTGTCATTGTAGCAAAAATAAAATTGCTTGTGAAAGGATAACATTACCCAATTTAGAACAATCATACAAAATACAAAAATACTATGGGGGGGCAAAACGGCTTTTAAATCACTTAATACCAAAAAATTCCTTAGCATTTTTGTGCACAATGTCAAATTCCTCTTTGTTTGGTGTAAGATTTGTGGCTCCCTCGATAAATGTTGTGCCAATCATTCCAAAATCATTAGCGCCTGAATTCGGTAAATATTTTGGAAAAATACAAAATGATCGCCTAACCTTTTGCCCTGATTTGGTCGTACCTTCATTTAGATAAACCGATATCATGTATTGCAAATTTGCTGGATTTTGATTTTTCAACATAATCAAGTGCCCTTGAACAGGTACTATTTTATTGTCTGAGCTGAGCTCTTTAGCCCCAAGGCCAGCACAATTAATAATAAATTTATCTCGTACTTGCGAAAATGAACTGATTTTCTTCTTAACAAACTTGACCTTATTTTTTTTCAGATAATCTGTAATAGCTGTCATCAGCTTACACGTATCAACAAAGATTCCATCATCATAAACAATCATTTTTCTAGTTGTACCATTGCAAAAATCCAGGATAACATCCTTCGCTTGTTCCATAACAACACCAACATATGTTTCTAAGCCAGAATCATCTCTATTTTCAAAATAAGTTGGTAAAACAACCGCACCCTCTATAATGTGAGAGTGTTTTTTCTCTGCAATAGATTTATAAAAATTGTAGGCTTTGAAGCCAATTTTATATATAGTACTTTGCACTTTAGCGTCATTATCTATAGAAACTGGAGCAACCAATCCTCCGGAGATATGTGAAGTTAGAGCATCAAATACTTCAGCAACTATTGTAATATTACTATATCCCTTAATAAGTAAGTCATACGCTACAAATAAACCGATTGCACCTGCACCAATAATAGTAATAGGTGTGTCTTTCTTTAAGTCCTTACTGTACCTAGAGTTGATAAGTAAGTTATTAGAATAATCAGCACATCCCGGAGCCAAAGCCCAGCAACTATCACCATGTCCATAGTTACTTACAATAACTTTGCCATATCGTTGTTCAACGCTCATGTTAGGAGAACCACGCCGCATCGGGCGATGACAAAGAACTTTCTGACCTAAAAAATTCGCACTTAACTTAGGGGGGGTAATCCTCCTAACCTCCACTTCTGCGTGTAAAAGAGGGGTCAAGATTGCTAAAATTATATAAATAATAGGCCAAGATTCTTTAAACATAACCTTTTGTGCCATACGTAACGTCATGGTTTTTAATAGCACAGAAAATTAGTGATTCCTATATTTTTTTTCTCTTTTTATGATATAAAGCCAATGTATTTTTTGTGGATAAATTTGTGGAAAAACAATAATTAAACTTGTGTGAAAAATATTGATAAATACTCTTTGTGCATAAACAACTAGTTATTAACAAAAATAAAAAATTTATTAACAAATTGCTAACAGAGTTCCATAAATTATTAACAGAATTAAAAAAATTTTAGTAATCGTTTAACAGTCACACTTCTACAACCAATACAAAAATGATTCTTGTGAATAAGTTGTGGACAATCTTGCGATTGTGGTTTTGCACAAGACCTACTACCTTAAAAAAAACCTTTAAATATATAATTTATTTATTATGAAAATAATTAGAACACTAAATGGTTCTGTTGAAAACATTAAGCCTATTTGGATAATGCGCCAAGCAGGTAGATGTTTGCCTGAATACAGAGAACTTCGTAAAAAATCTAAAAATTTTATGGATTTTTGTTTGAACCAAGAAATGGTTTTAGAGGCAACATTACAACCAATTAAACGCTTTGATTTTGATGCAGCAATTATTTTTAGTGATATTTTAATAATACCACACTTTTTAGGCCAAAATGTTAGCTTTAAAGAAGGTGTTGGCCCTATGCTTGATAAGCCAAATTGGGATCAAATTATTAATGGAAATATCGAATCAGAAATAGAAATCATTTATAAAACAATTCAATTAGTAAGAAATGAGCTATCTAAAGAAAAAGCTTTACTAGGTTTTGTTGGGTGTCCTTGGACCTTAGCTTCTTACATGATTAACTCTGGTAAAACAAATGATTTTCCTAAATTGATTAGCTTTGTGCAAAATTGGCCAATGTTTGAAAAATTAATCAATAAATTGGTTGAGGTAATATCGGATCATGCTATTGCACAATTAAGGTCAGGGGCTAACGCTATTCAATTATTTGAATCATGGGCTGCTGCTGTACCAGCTAATTACAGAAAAAAGTGGTTATTTGATCCTGCTACAAAAATTATTCAAAGTATTCGTAATGCAATACCTGATGCAAAAATTATTTATTATGGGCGTGGAATTGCTGGTGATGCTATGGTTGCTCTTGATCAGTTAAATGTAGCCTTTGGCATTAGTGAAGATGTTAATTTACTTGACCTTCCCCATACTAATTCTTGTTTACAGGGTAACTTAGATTCTAAAAAACTACTAAATGGTAACTTTAAAGAGGATGTGTTTAATATTTTGGAATTTTCTAAAGATAAACCATTTATTGTTAATCTAGGACATGGCATTTTACCAGACACACCTATAGGCCATGTTGAAGAGTTTGTGCGGTTGGTAAGAGATGCTGGGTGATTCAAAAACGAAAGTCGCTGTAATATTAGCAAAATTAGGTGGACCAGATTCCCTTGCTTCTGTCCGTCCATTTTTATTTAATCTTTTTTATGATCGGGCAATTATTGATCTCCCCAACCCTTGGAGATTTTTGTTAGCGCATTGGATTTCTTTGCTAAGAGCCCCCAAGGCTAAGAGAATTTATAGTAAAATGGGCGGCATGTCTCCAATTTTAAAAAACACCACAATACAAGCAAAGTGTTTGGAAGAATTACTCAATGTTGATTATCAAGCAATTGTCTTGCCAATGATGCGTTATTGGAATCCTAGAGCTGCAGAAGTTATTAATACTTTAGAAACATTTAATCCAGATAAAGTTGTTTTAATCCCTTTATATCCACAGTTTTCAAAGACGACAACACAATCAACCATCGATGAGTGGAATGAGGTCGCGGTTAAATGGAAATCTAAAACGGTTATTTTAAAAAGTCATTATGATGATCCAGATTTTATAAAGTCACATCAAGAATTGATATCTCCAATTTTAAGTGAGGCCCATTCCTATGGAACCCCAAAAATCTTGTTTTCAGCCCACAGCTTGCCCCAAAAAGTTATTGATGGTGGAGATCTGTACCAAAATCAAATAGAGTCCACTGTGAGTTCTGTAATGAAGATTTTTGATGTTGAGTACGTGGTGTGTTACCAAAGCAAAGTAGGTTCACTTAAATGGTTGGAGCCAACTATAGATGTTGAGTTGCAAAAAGCAGCAAAAGAGCTAAGGCCTGTTGTGGTAGTTCCGATTAGCTTTGTTTCAGAACACTCAGAAACCTTGGTTGAGCTCGATATTCATTATGCCATTAAAGCTAAGGAGCTTGGAATACCTTTTTATGGAAGGGTTCCTGCGTTAGCAAACAATCCCCTCTACATTAAATGTTTAGCAAATGCGGTAAAGAAACTTTGTCAGCGCATGTTGCCATAACAATCAGCTACGCGTGATTAACTAATTTTTTACCTTTTTCTTTTTATAATTCTTTAATAAGACAATATTAAAAGAAATATATGCAATTCATATTTATATTTGCGCTATTAGCAACTATAAACACCTTAGATGCTGCTGCACGCGCTGCTCGTGTAGCAGATTATCAACCAAGTACAAAGCGTATTTACGATTCTACAGAAGAAATTTCTGCCGAGAAGGTAGACGAGGATACAGACGAGATAGGTAAACTTATAACTCAACTAAAGGCGGTTGAGCTTAAAGTCAGTAGATTAGAAAAATCACAAGTACAAACACAAAATAACAATACAGCTGTTATTGCTGAATTACGAAGAACACAGGTCGGGGTAATCAATGAAGTAAAAGAAGAAGTAGGAGGAATTTGCGAGGAAATACTAGAGCGCTGTAACATGGCTACTCTCACCCCTGCAGCGGCAGCTGCAAAGGTAGTTGCAGCGGCAGCTGCAGCGGCAACTGGGGAGGTGGCTACAGGGCAAAACGAGGGCGACTTCTTAAAAAAAATCGACAGGGACTATGGACAAGATCTGTTTAGGCTTAAGCCATGGGTATTAACAAAACTAAGACCACTCTTAGTTGCTCTAATAAGATTAAGAATTGAAAATTTAAGACACCTTTCTATTGGAAGTCCAGAGGGTCTTGGTCAGCGAAGTGCGCGTCTTGACTCTGTAAAGGCAAAAATAGAGACACTAGACGAGCAAAGTGTACAAGCATTGCAAGCAATGGCTGATAGCTTAACAATTTCTTCCCCCCTCTTTACAGGTGCATTTTCCATTCACAAAAATATTGGATTAACAGGAAAAGGAGTAACTGTTTTGGCCATAGAAGAAGGCCTTACTAGTGGCCATAGCGCGCTAGAGGGTCTTGTAAAAATTTTTGGAACGCCCACGAAAGAAACCAAAGCTATATATCATGGTGCGCATGTTCTTTATCTAATTATGCAAGAAGCCCCATACTTTTCTCTCCCAAGCGTTACCCCTTATCTCAGCGTTACACCTTATCCTCAGAACGTTACAGATGATCCTCAGAAATTGACGGATAGACAGAAGGAAGAACTTAACAATGCGTTATCAAGTATAGATATTATAAATGCTTCTTTCGCTAGCGATGGAAATAACGGGCAATTTGTGGAAATTGAATATATGTTAAAAAACACAAAAGAAAAAGGAAATAATCACTATATTATTGCTCTATCAGCTGGTAATAACTCATATAACTGCGACGAACCATTTAATCCTACTGAAAAATATTTGCGCGATATTTCTGCTAAGCCTGAATGGCAACACTTACTTTTAGTAGGTAGCCTTGATCAGGATGCTTGCCCAGCGGTTTATTCAAACCGACCAGGTTCTCACATACCTTTCCAGGAAAACTTTGTGTATACATTAGGAACAAACGTTTATTCCATGAGCATAAACGATGGTTATGAGTATAATGCAGGAACTTCCATGGCTGCACCAGCTGTTACAGGAGCTCTTGCTTTATTGATAGAGTTTATAAGAACAAACCATCCAGAATACCCGATTACCCCGGGATTTTTAAAAGAATGTGTTCTCCAATCTGCCGATCGGGATTTTTATATTACTAAAAAAGATTTTGTTAAACGCTTTAACCTATGTATTCATGTTTCAGAAGCCCCAACTGATCCAGCAATTCAATTTCATGCATTAGATAATGGCAAAACCCTTGTCCTAGTAGAAGAAGCTTTTGACTCTTCTGTATTTGGAATGGGCATATTAAATATTGAACACGCCATAATTTATGCTAATGCAAGAATAAAGCAGCAGGATGCAGTAATAAAAGAACGTTTAGAAGCAAATCGTTCAAAGATCCAAAAAGATTATAGGGAATTTTGGCAAACCTATCCCGAGGATGACAGTTTAATACAACAAAAGCTATTAAACTTTTCTGGTACTATACGAGGATCGCGCTTTACTCCTCCGCTGAGCCATAACACTCTTATTACATCAAGTAGAATAGGTGGTAGTGGAGGTGGAGGTGGAGGCGGAGGCGGAGGGGGAGGTGGCGGTGCTGCGGCTGATGGTAGTGCTGAAATTAGGAACGAGTTTTGGGGAAAAATTCTAGAAAAGTCTTGTCAAATGGCAAAGAAAATGGCAGGAAAAAATGGAAAAGATAGAGAAAAAGAATTTAAGCTAGGAGAAAGTCCAGAAACACCATTTGCATGGATGGCGCATAATAAATTTAAATCTTTAGCACACGACTTTTTCAGATGGGTAGATGCAAAAGACAATCATAGTCAGTTGAAAGATAAAATAGTAGAATCTTCCGAATCTAAACAGAAAGAATCAGTGGTTAAATGGAAATTAGCAGCATATCAAAATGAAGTATTAATATCTCAACAGGAAGTATTAAGAGATATCCTACTTATGCTATTTCCAGTAGCTGATCAATCACAGATAGCTCAGTGGATAGAGAGTTTTTGGCAAACGTTAAAAATAGAGGAAAGATTTGCTATTTATAATCTCCCAAATCCGCACAGTAAACTAAAGCTAGAAGGTTACCTAATACAACAAGTTCTATTTTCAAACAACGGACATCTTATTCAATCATTCATGAATGATTTGCAGCAAAATGCATATAATGAGTCCTACAACCCCCTGTTTTCCATATTTTTTGAGATTGCTGGTAAGGGTAGTACTAAAGTGCCACTTTTACAGCTTAAGGAAAGTTGTTTAAGCCGGGAACTTATATTAATAGTAAATGATAAGGTACATTCTGCAAGAGCAGCATCTTCTAACGCGGTGGCTATTCCAGCTCCAGCCGCACGTGTACATGGTGCACCTCCTACACCACCACCGCCTCCAGCAAGAGCAGGAGTAGAAGGACCACCGCCTCCTCCACTACCTGCAAGAGCAGGAGTAGGAGTGCCACCTCCACCACCTCTACCAAAAGGCGCAGTCGCGGTGGCTGCTCCTGCACCAGCACCAGCACCACTACAAGCAATACCAGGGGGAGCAGTAGCAATACCAGGAGGCGCACCTCCACCACCTCCTCCACCTGCAAGAGCCGCAGCACCGGTTCTGCTCGATCAGCAGCCGCACCTCCGCCCCCAGAAGAAGACCGCAGCACCCCCACCGGGTACTACTACTCCAGCAACAGGTCCATCAGCCGCAGCACCGGTGGCTGCTCTAGTAGCAGCAATACCACCGGCAAGTTCTTCAGGGTAATAAATGGAGAGCATTCCAAAGGTTGGTCGATAAGATGCTCTCATTTAAAAATTAAAATCCGGAGGCAGTTTTAAGCTGCCTCTGAGATACCATTAACAGCTTGATTAAAGGTTTAGTAAGTGCGGTAAAGAAACTTTGTTAGCTTTAGCGACCAATTAGACTAGAAAGTTGATCTAGGTCATTTGATGTTTGTGGTTGATTCTGTCCACTGGCAATGGTTGGTAGATTTTCGTTTTTTGTTGCTTTTGCTAGCATGTTAATTAATGAACGAACTTCTACAGGGCTTGTTTGTAGCTCTGCCAATATTTGTGATAGGGTCTTGTTTTCCCAGCTGCTTACAAGTTTTATTAAAGCTGGTGATGGGTTATGTGGTTCTAGGGTTATTAAAAAATCTCCCAGTTGTCCAAGTGCTTTATAAACACCTGCTCTGTCGTTGATAACGTTGGCATCTTTGTTAGTTTTTTCTGTGGTTTCTTCTTCTGAAAGGCTTTTGGTAAGTTTTGTGGGGTCTGGTTGATTAGAAGACTTTTCTTCCGGTACCTTTTGGCAAAGATTGTATAGTCCTTTTAGTTCACTTAAAAGATTAATTATTTCATCGAAACGTGGGGATTCATTGCCTATTTTTTCAGAAAGGAGGGTGTCTATACTATTTATATTTTTTATAATTTCTTCTATTAATTTTACTTTTAAAACCCCATTTTCTTGGCTAACTTCGCGTAGGGCATTGCGAATCCTATCCATAGTGACTAGGCCTTTTAAAACAGCTTTTTGAAAAAATTCTGCAGCATCACCGCCGCGTTTTGAGCTTTTCTCTAAATTATCAGCTTCAAAGCATTTAGATAGATTAATTGGCGAGGTAAAAAATTGGGAGAGCTCGTTAATTGGTTCTAGTACAATTTGCTCACAAGCTGATCTTAAAAATGCCTCAAGCAAATGAATTCTAAATTCTTGAGTAGGGTCATCTGTTAATTGTGGATAGGTGTTTTGCCAAAAATTTTGAATATATTTTAACAAGAAGTCTGTGCAATTTTGTAAGTCATTAATACCTTGAAGATGAATTCTTGCTTCTAGAAACCACATAACAAGTTGCAGATCTTTAGTTTTGGTGGTTAACAATTCACCACATAAACGTTCTACTTCTTGCCAATTGGCACGTTTTAGTTCACCTTCCCATGGTTCACGATTCATGCCGTCATCTTCTTCGCGTCTGGCATCACGAATTTTGCCGTATGTTGGGTCATAGCGAAGCCATTCACCTACCCCATCATTTGTTGCGATTGGTATTAGTAATTGATCAAAAAAATTTGAAGATGTGTCTGGTAATTCACTCATGGTCACTCTTCTTTCTTTTTCTCATCTTTTTCTTCTTTTGGTTCAGCTTCAGCTTCTTTGTCTTCGTCTTCAAGTTTAGGTTCACCGACTGGGATAAGGCTATTAAAATCTGCTGCTTCAATTACTCCTTCGGTTAACACAGGTTTATCTTTAATTTCTTTAATTTTTTCTGGTAAATCAGGGGCTGTGGTTGGAAAAATTGGTACGGTAATTATTTTTCCTGGGCCCTTCGGTTTACTTGAAGGTTCACACAGGCTAATGGCGTTAAACACAGTGGTATAAGTTTGGTCTGTTAATGGCAAACTGAACTTTAGTACATATGGGTTGGGGGTGGCAATTTTGGAGTAAGATCCTTGTGGAGCCATACAATCACGTAGCATCCATAGTAGTGCCCACTGACTGTCGTAGACAAATTCAGCTGTTGATCCTTCTACTTTTAGGGCTGATTGTCCAGAATCAGAGGTTGGTTTTGGTGTTGATTCTCCATCTGGCCATTTAAAGCCAATGGTAATAGGATTTCCATAAGTCCAGCTGCCATCAGTCTTTTTATCATATTTATCAATTTTGGTGATTTCGTCTGTTTTAACGTACCAATCAACAATTAATTGTCCGCCGCTTTCTTTATCTGTTGCTGCTCTGAAATCAACTTTTATATTGAAAGTTGGCTTATCAATACTTGGATCTTTTAGGTATGATTGCAAAAATTTGCGAACATTTTCCATGGAGATTAGGAATGCTACAACATCTTTCATTGGTGATCCAATTTGATAAAGCTGATCTAGTACCGCTTTTGTTGAATCTCCATATTCTTTAAAATAACCGAAAAATTCTCGGATATCTTCAGGATTAGCCTCTCCCTGATTTTTTTCAAGTTTTGCACCAACAAATGGAAACTTTCCTTTCAGATTTTTATTGAAAAAACTTGCTATATTTTCATAGTTGGCTATTGCTTGTTGCCTTTGTAAAACTTCTGCTCTGCTTAGAATTTTAATCTTTATATCCTTAAGTATTACAAGTAGGTAGTCACCGGAATCATGTTGTAGATCTTTAGCTTTAATATTTTTAATTACGTCTTTGTAATCCCATGAATTGAGATCTTTAAGAATGAAATTTTCTAGTTGTGCTAAGGAATTATCCGGTTGTTTTTTGTTGTAGGCTTCAACTTGATCGGTAATGCGAATCCAACGATTTATTAGGGTTTCATCACGACTATCTTCTCCATCAAAAGCTGGAGTTTTTAACAATTGGATAATTGGTTTGGCGAAGTCATTAACGGTAGCGGTTAAAAAGTCTCTTTGTACTGTTGTATAATGTTTTAGGTCATTGCTGTCCCTTACGGCAAATGCTGCTATTGCGGCACCTGACTTACCATCCCACCAACCGAAATCTTCTTGTTTCATTTTGTAAATTTTATGTTGCTTAATGTAAGTGTCTATTTGTTCTAGCAACCATTGGGACTGAAAACACAATAATTCACGTAAATCGAGGTAAGCTTTACTTACATCATCTTGTTTTAGGATTTCTAGTAATCTGCCTAATGTATCTGCAACTGCTTTAAAATCATTAATTTGTGCGCGTAGCATGCGTTCTGCGGTAGATCCTGGATGTATATTTTTTGGGGTATCTATAAAAGTTTGTGCTTTTCCTAGAGTGCCTATTAGAACCTCTTGCAAGTTAATACGAGACGCAATTTTTAAATTTTCCTGTATAGAAAGAGGGTATGACAATAAATCCTTAGAAATGAAGCCATCAAAATCTTTCATAATATTGAGAGCTTGTTGTGCAAGACTTGTATCCCAATAAACCAATTTTCCAGCTGGTATGCTTGTGGAAAATGTTGGCCCACTGGGGGCTACCATAAGGCTTAATTTAAACAAGCTACTTAAAAGTTTTTCTAATGTTAGTAAACCATGAGATGGGGGAAAAGATTGTTGCTTTGTATTTTTATCTACAATTGATTCATTTACGCCTAGTAAGAAATTTTTAAAACGGTTAAAGCATATGGCAGTTTGATCAACTAAATACTGGGTGACGTCTCTCCCAAACAAAGGTGACATGTCAATATGGTCTAGTACAGAATCAAACTCTTTGCCAAGATTCAAAATTTTACCATCCATCCACGTCGCCCCTAATTCTCCTAAAGATGGTGCGGTGGTACTTAAATCACCAACGGCATCACGAAGTGCAGTAAGATCGATTGCTTGTTTGTGACCTTGGCTTTGGAGTTGATCTACCAAAACTTGGATGCGTGAAATTAAAGTCATCGAATCATTTTTTGAAAATAAAGCGTTTAAAAAGTGCTCATAAATAATCGATAAAGTTTGTCTTGCCATCTGCATATATGGCTTAAGGTCAATTAGTGGGTATGAAGATTCATTTAGTAGCTTACGAAAATCACCATAACTGCCCATAAATGATTCTGGTAAGTGCGAGTTAAATGTATACATTACTAGACTGTCAAGATCACGAGCATCAGGAGCGCTTTTTAGGTTGTTAAACTTAAACAGCATATCGTTTAGTTCATAAAGCCCATCAACGTATTTTTTGAGTAAGATGTATTCACTTGAATTTAATGGATTAAGTAATGCTGCCAGTGAAGTTGAGCGATCAGCCATAGTTGGTCTTAGTTGTAATAGTTCTCTAGCTTTTAATAACAAATCAACATATATGGTGCGAATTACAATTTCTTGATACGCTACCTGTAATCCAGCATGAAGATCCTTGTGCAGTGGGCTGAACCATGATGCAGGGACCATTACTGAGAAAAATTCAGTTCTTTGTAGTTCTTGCATCATTTCCATAAGTTGGCGAGCGTATGTATCAAATAACGATGCTGTATGACCAGGTTCATCGATCCTTAAATTTTGCATACTTCGCATGAGGCTGCTCATTTTAGAAAGGACAGGTAAGATTCTTTCTTTTTTTTCCTGAAATGTGTCGTAGGCATTAAATAATCCATAGGTACCAATTAAGGTAAAGCAAATTGTGGTATTTCTAATAATACTAACTCCGCGATTTAAGGTTGCTATTTTACCAGTTAAAGGACGAGCAATGCCAATTTCAGAAAAAACTTTATATTGAAACAAATCTCGCAGAAATACCAATGATGGCGCTGGGTTGGTATTAGCTTGCAATGAGAGTCCTGGTGCTGGCTCTAAATCATTTAAATCAATACCACTGTTGCCGGTAAAATAAACTCCGCGTAAATGTGGCGCCTCGTGCGTAACTGAGCTATGAAAAATACGATTTACATAGCTAGCCAATCTTTCTTGAATGGTTAAAATTTCTTTTGAAAAAACGTATAAGCTATCAGTGTTACTAGAGTCAACACTCAAGCTTAATAATTCTGTTCGTAAGCAATCAATTTTTTCGTCAAAATAGTGAAATGCTTCGTCCATCCAATTGGGCGTGAAAAGATATTGTAAATCATACGGGCTTGACCAACCCAAAATATTACCTTGATTTTGGCGTGGTAGTGCCTGAGACAAACTGCTAAATCCTGGAATGGTATCACAATAAGTAACTACCACATAAACCGGTAGTCTTATGCGTAAGCTTGTTTGGGCCTTGTTTATAGTGTGCATTATTGCATTGGCACGAACCTGTAGTGCATCTGGCGATAGTTTTTCATTGCCGTAAAGATCTTTAGCGCTAATACATAAAATTATGCCGTTTATTGGCATAGAGGCACGATAGCGGGATAGCAAAATTAAAAGGTTACGCCATGATACTGTATCGGTTTCACTTTCAGGGTTGTTTAGGAATAGTCTTCCTGCAACGTCAATTAATACTCCACGGCTAAAAAATTTCCAACGTATAGATGGATTTGGTTCATGAAAACTAAAGTCTGGACTGCTATGTGGTTCATGCAGTTGTGTGTGGTTTACTACAGTGGATTTTCCTGAATCTTTAGCTCCTAAAACCAGGTACCACGGCAGCTTATAGATTGCGTGTTCTCCGAAGTGTTTTTTTAAAAACTCTAATCCTTTTAAAAAGATTTGGCTGATTGAATTAACCTGAATCCAACCTTGTTGTACCAAGAACGAGGTGATCATTCCACCAAGTGGTGGCAGCGCAAATTTGCGTTTTAATAGAGAGCTTTTTTCATCTAGCTTGATTTTTTTATCTTTACGCAAACTCATATTGATAACTAAAACGCAAATTACCATTACCAATAAGCCAAAAAATAATAATAAGAAAATGAGGCTTGACAAACTGTTGGTGTGACTTTGGATTATTTGGATAAAGTCATTAAATTTGCTGCTAGCATTTGTTGGCATTTATACCACCGGACCTTGTTTGGAAAGGTGGAAAATTGATTGTAATACTTCGTGAAGATCGTCAGAGATAATCATCCATACCCCGTAACTGATGAACAAGTATACCAAGAGTACAGCAATTGCTGTAGCAGACCAGGCCTTAAGATCTGGAAGTCCTTTAGCTGGAGCTTCTGTGAAGACGTAATTCAATGAATCTTCAAAAATATAGTTTCTTGTTCCGCTTGTAATATCTGGGTTGCGATGATAAATGAAGCTGAACAGTTGTTGCTTGTAAGATAAAATCTGAATATTGCTTTGAGTACGAAATTTTCCCTGAAAACCTAAAGATAAGCTCAGAAGGTAAAGTCTAGCCAATTCTCGCTGCATAGGATCATTAGTTTTTAATAACCCATCTATTTGAAAAAAAACACGTTCTCCAGCAATTTGGGTTTGAAAAATTTTGGTTTCCAAGCAATTTTGTCGCCAATAGTCAGATCCTTGCCAGCTTTGATTAATCATTATTTCATCAGCCATTGCGACAAATATATATTGTGCTTCTTGAATAAATAGAGAGCTTGGGCCAACTGCTACGCGATATAACCTTTCCCTTTGTTTTTCAAAAAATGTTGTGAAGCGTTCTTGTAAAGCAAGTACAGGGCCTGAGACTGTAATGGTTTTAGCCTCATCTTCAGGATTATCTACTGGAATAATGGTTTCATGTGAACTCCTTAATGCGAGTTCTTTAATGCGAAGAAGCTCGTAGTAAAAAACATCAAACTCTTCACTTAAAATTCCATGATGAGAAACTTGAGAAATTTTCATGTAGAATCATTCTGGCGTACAAATAAAGTGATATCTATAGGTCGTTTCTCTTGAGTATCTCCTGGGTTAAAAATATTTAAATTTTGACGAGCTTTAATAAATTCGTCACTGTTTTTAAAGCTAAAAATGATTGTTCCTGGGTTAGGAATTAGTTCTTCAGTATCATCATCAGCGACAGCGGTTCTTGATGCCCCAGAAATTCTTCTTGTGGTTACAACATCAATTTTATCATCACAACTGATAATTGCTTCTTGTATCCATTCAAACATTTGCTTTTCGCTCATTCCATCAGGGCAACGAAATCCTATGTACACTGTGTCATTAAGATACGCTGGCTGTAGGTGCAGATAAAATAAGCGATCTTGTTGATGAAATGGAATGCTAAGGAATTTTTGCTGAACTGTTGAAATTGTTTTTTCAAATAGATTTAAAAAGAATTCTATACAGCTTCCAGGATCAAAAGGATCATATGTCGGTAGTACTCCTGGAATTTGTGTGGTTTGCATTGGCAATAAGTTGGTGGCCACATTAAGCAAGTGATCAAATAATCTTTCTGGGTGCAACCTTTCAAGTCCAATTAATGGCTCAAGAATGCAAAGACAGGCGATTAATGGTTTTAGAGTTTCTCGCGTGTCCCTTAAAATAGGAGCAGATGTAGTTTGTTGGGTTTTATTAATAAGGAAAGCTGCTTTTTGTCTTATGTTTAAAACAATTGAGCTTAGCTGCTGCCGTATTGGATCTCCTTGTGGAATGTTTAGCGAAGCCGGAAGAAACTTCTGCAGTGAAAATTGTTTGCCATCAAAGCTTAGTTTTACTATTGGAAAACCAATGCATTCACTCGGAACCTCGTTAGGATTTAAAAAGATTTTAGGTCTTAGAATTGGCAAAGTTATAATATTATCACTACTATTTTCATCAACAACATTGCTGTATTCGATTGATTCATAGCGTTGCTTACTATTAGAAACTTGATGTAGACATAAGCAAATAGAAAGCTCAGCACTGCCTTTGAGTCCTAGATCAGCTAAATTGTAGCGAAGATTTAAGGGTGGAGTATTTTCATTGGAAAGTTCTGAGTTATGTAAAATTATTGTTCCGTCGGGAAGTATTGCTAAAAGTTGTGAAAGTTCAATAATTCCTTGAGCAAGTAAATTTTTATCTATTGCGAAATCTAAAACTCCCCAATTGCAGTAGGCACTGTTTTGAGAGCTAGCATATAGCAGCTGCTCAATTCGTAGCTCACCGTATTGAAAATGTTGTGGACTCAATAGCATGCCTTCATGCCATTGAATTTTATTAAGATTTGTAAGAGTAGCCAAAGGCATGATGAATTAACTACAGTATTTTAATAGAATTATGGGAATTTTTAGGAGCAAAAGCAAGCATTCCTTAATCAACCGAAAAAATTAGTGAAAATTCTATTTATGGTTTTTGAAATTTTCGTTCAGGATTTCCTACGTATAGCTGTCTAGGTCTGCCAATTTTTTGAGCGGGATCCGCCATCATTTCGTTCCACTGCGCTACCCATCCCACTGTTCGTGCAACTGAAAAAATTACTGTAAACATTGATGGAGGGATTCCTAGTGCCGAAAAAATAATTCCTGAATAAAAATCTACATTTGGATAAAGTTTTTTTTCAATGAAATAAGGATCTTCTAAAGCTATTCTTTCAAGTTCAATGGCAATTTCTAAAATGGGATCATGTATACCAAGTTGTTCAAGTACTTCGTGGCAACTTTGCCTCATAATTCTTGCTCTAGGGTCATAATTTTTATAAACGCGATGACCAAATCCCATCAATCGGAATGGATCATTTTTATTTTTAGCTTTTTCAATAAATTCAGGAATTTTATCTTTAGTGCCAATTGTTTTTAACATTGCTAGAACTGCTTCATTTGCTCCACCATGAGCTGGTCCCCACAACGCAGCAATACCTGAAGCGATGCATGCAAATGGATTAGCTTTGCTAGATCCAGCTAGTCTGACGGTTGATGTAGAAGCATTTTGTTCATGATCGGCATGCAAAATAAAAATACGATCTATTGCCTTAGTAATGATTGGATTTATTTGATATTGTTCCGTTGGAACTGAAAACATCATTTTTAAAAAATTTTGTGCGTAAGTTAAGTCATTTTGGGGATAAGGTAAGGGTCTGCCTTTAGAATAATTAAAAGCCATAGCGGCAATAGTTGGCATTTTAGCAATCAGGCGGTGCGTTGCAATTTCTCTTTGACTTGTATCGTCAATATCAAGGCTATCATGATAAAAAGCCGATAGAGCTCCAACAATTCCTACCATAATTGCCATAGGGTGTGCATCTCTT
Organism: Candidatus Finniella inopinata; assembly: GCA_945860985.1. Lineage (GTDB taxonomy): Bacteria > Pseudomonadota > Alphaproteobacteria > Paracaedibacterales > CAITNM01 > CAITNM01. The sequence continues at coordinate 49,618 of CAMASM010000001.1, read as the reverse complement.
CTAAATCCATGGAAAAACGAGCGAAGCTGTTCATGCACCATGGTATGTTGATTTATCATCTTTTCGAAATCTTGTTTTTGAGCGTAGTTAGGAATATCTCCGTAAATTAGCAAGAACGCAGCCTCTAGGAAGTTACAGTTTTCAACTATTTGTTCAATTGGGTATCCTCTGTAAAGAAGAATTCCAGCGTCTCCGTCAATGTACGTAATATTTGAGGAACAGCTTGCTGTTGAAGTGAATCCAGGATCGTAACTAAATAATCCAGTTTCCTGGTAAAGCCCTCTCATGTCTAGCGCTTCGGGACCGCAAGTACCTTGTAATATTGGAAGTTCTATAGATTTTCCATCAATAGTCAGTATGGCTTTGCGTGTCATTTGGCATTTTGGCAGTTCATTGTTAATAGGCTAACAATAAAACAAATTTTTTAATAATTCATTACGCAAATGAATTCGCTAACCAGTTAATGGGGATTGCAAATATTTTAGTTACCAAAAATCATACTTAGGTTAGACTGTAATCCGGTTCTAAAAAGATTTAGTTTTTATGAAATTGTGGAAAAAAGTTTTAATAGGCCTAGTGTTGGGTGTTATTTTAGGTGTTGTCTTAAAAGAAGATGCTGCCTACCTAAAGCCATTTGGTGATTTGTTTATTCGCCTTATTAAAATGATAATTGTCCCTTTGATTTTTTTTGCAATCATAAGCGGAATTACCAGCGTTAATGATTCTAAAGCTCTTGGTAGGGTTGGAATTAAAGCAACAGCTGCTTATTTAATTACCACTTTATTTGCAATTTCTATTGGCTTGATAGTTGGTACCATTTTTGAGCCAGGCAGTGGTGTAATTTTAAATTTTAGTGGTGAAAATCTACCAAGCATACCAAAAGATACTAACGTAGCTAAAATTATTGAAATAATCTTAAATATTGTTCCAGAGAACGCCATTGATGCAATGGCACAAGGAGTTGTATTGCAGGTGGTATTTTTTGCTTTGTTTACTGGAATTACCCTAAATACGTTAGATAATGAATCATCAAAACGGTTAGCAAGTATTTTTCAGTTGTTGTCTGCAATGGTGTTTAAAATGGTTCACTTTATTGTTCAGTTATCTCCCATTGCGGCGTGTGCCTTGACCGCGTGGATTATTGGTACACAAGGTTTAGAAGTGCTAACTAAATTAATTAAATTAGTAAGTTGCGCATATATAGCATTTGGTGTGCAATACCTGATTTTTGGACTATTGATCTTTTTTTGGACACGCATGTCTCCAATGCCATTTTTCAAAAAAAGCCTTGAATACCAAGCATTAGCATTCTCAACAAGTAGTAGTAAGGCTGCTTTGCCAACTACAATAAGAGTTTGTCAGGAACGGTTGGGCATTTCGTCTTTAAGCTCTTCATTTGTTTTGCCACTAGGCGCATCTATTAATATGGATGGTATCGCTATTTATATAAGTTTGTGTGCATTATTTTTTGCCCAAGCAACAGGTAAGGTTTTAGAGCCTAGTGATTATGGGTACATAATTTTAACGGGTACCTTAGGGTCTATTGGTGGAGCAGGGATTCCTAGCGGTACGATTGTAATGCTTCCAATGGTTTTAGGTTCAATTGGTTTACCGATTGAAGGGATTGCTTTAATTGCAGGTATTGATCGTATTATTGATATGATGCGTACCACAATTAGTATTACAGGGGATGCTGCAGTTGCTCTTTGCGTAGATCATTCAGAAGGGTTATTGGATAAGGATAAATATTATGAAGACATTTAATACTAAAATTAGGCTTTTCTTTTTGACCATATCTTTTGGTTTTTTGTTTGCAGAAAATAAATCTGATAGTTTTGATTTTGTTTTGAATGGCTCAGACGTAATAAAGGCTGATAATGGTAAGGAACATCCAGTTGATGGACTAAAACAAAAATTAGATAAAGAAAAATCAGAAAAAGATGACAGTTTAAGTTCGAAGATTGAAGCAGAAAAAAAAGAAAAAGAAAGGTTGAAAAATCTAGAATTAGAAGCAAAACGCATTAAAGAAGATCTTAAGAAGAATCGGAAATAAAGCTATGTTTATTTTGTAGCTTAGGAATATGAAAATTAGCCCTGGGTTAAAGTATTAAATTTCAATAGCAATGGCGGTTGCTTCGCCCCCTCCAATACAAACGGCGGCAATTCCTCTTTTTAAGTTGTTTTGCTGCATAACATTAAGCAAGGTTACAACAATACGTGCTCCGCTAGCGCCAATCGGGTGACCTAGAGCACAAGCGCCACCATAAATATTTACTTTTTCTCTTGGTATTTTGAGAGTATTAATCACAGCCATTGGCACCACAGCGAATGCCTCATTAATTTCAAAAGTATCAACAGAATTAATTGGCCATCCTATTTGCGTGCACAATTTTTCAATAGCACCAATTGGAGCTGTAGCAAAAGTTTCAGAACTTTGGGCGTGGGATGTATACCCAACAATTTTAGCCATGGCTCCAGCAGTGTTTGAAGACAATACCAGGGCTGCTGCCCCATCTGCTAGAGATGAGCTAGTTGCGGCTGTTATAGTGCCATCTGCTTTGAAAGCAGGTTTAAGTACAGCAAATTTAGCGGGTTGAACGCGTGCAATTTGTTCGTCTTGATCAATAACTATTTCACCTTTTTTATCTTTATGAAGAATAGGTGCAATTTCATTATTGAGTACCCCTGATTTTTGTGCAGCGAGCGCCTTTTCGTAGGTTAATTTTGCAAAATCTTCTTGCGATTCACGAGAAAATGAATATGCATTAGCGGTTGCATCAGCCAAAAAACCCATGGCGCATCTTCCGCCTTGGGGTGTACGTGCAAAGGCATCTTCAAGGCCATCATGCAATATTAAATCAATAGAAGTACCGTGACCAAAACGATAGCCTGATCTAGCTTTTTCTAAGGCATATGGCGCATTACTCATGCTTTCCATACCACCTGCAATAGCAGATTTAATATTTCCAAGACGCAGGCTATTACAGGCAAACATAATAGATTGCATACCAGATCCACAAACCTTATTGATTGTAGTTGCTGGAATACTTTCATTCATTTCGGCTTTAATTGTGGCCTGTCTGGCGGGTGCTTGTCCTAAACCACCTTGTAGAACGCATCCCATAAAAATTTCATCGATTTCATTAATTCCAGAAGCTTTGTATGCGGCTTTAATAGCATGTCCACCTAAATCAGTAGCTGAATATGAGCTAAATTGTCCCTGAAATGCGCCTATTGCAGTACGCTTTGCTGCAAATATACCAATCATATAAATTGTCCTTATTGATTTGAGTTTTTCTAGCAAGACAAGTTTAAAGCAATATCTTCTCAGTTCAAAGATAAACTCTTGCATCTAAGCTTATTATGCTTTTTGTGGTGCTGTAAACAAGATATGATTGGCTGAAATTTAAAAATAAAGTTAGTGTATGGCTCATAAGAGATTAATTATTTTAACATTAGTTGGGATTAGTATTGGTTTAGGTATTACTTTGTCCATATATAAATTCCAAGAACCAAAAGGAATCGTATATAAAGAAACAACTGCAGAGGATGTCTTGAATAAAAATCAAAAAATTGGGGGTGATTTTAGCTTGATAGATCACCATGGCAAGTTAGTATCTACCTCTGAATACCGTGGAAAGATTCTTTTGATTTATTTTGGGTATACCTACTGCCCTGACGTTTGCCCAATGGCACTAGAACACATAACTAAAGCTTTGAAAATGCTTGGTAAAGATAGAGATAAAATAGGTGTTTTTTTCATAAGTGTTGATCCAACTCGTGATACTTGTGAGATTTTGAAACTGTATAGTACTAATTTTGATCCAAATATAGTTATGCTTACAGGCAGTGAAGAAGCATTACAAGATGCAATGAGTAAGTACAAAATTTATGCTAAAAAAGAAATCAAGGAAGGGTTTAGCGATTATTTGATAGACCATACTAGTGTCGTGTATGTGGTTGGTCCTGATGGAGCGTATGTAACGAACTTTGCCCATTCAACTGTTCCTGAAAAAATTAAGACAATTCTTTTAAACCAACTAAAAACTCTTCTTAAAACTAACCATTAAGAAAGCTTTATTTTATCGAGATAGAGTATTGGATTTGGTGCCCGCAGCCAGACTCGAACTGGCACGCCTTTTGGGCGGCAGATTTTAAATCTGCTGTGTCTACCGTTCCACCATGCAGGCTCCAAGTTTATTTTTAGCAAAAAACATGAAGTTAAGCAAAGCCAAAAGAGCTATTTTTAAAAAATTATGCGTTTGGCGAAGAAGAAACCACATATTTTCCTGGAGCTTCTTCAATATTTGGTGTGTTTTGCCACATGTTAGTAGCGGTTTTTTTACCTGAGAATTTAGCGACCCAAGTGTGCCACATTGGCCACCATGAGCCTGGAGTTTCTTTTGCTTTTTCCACCCAGGCTGTAGAATTTTTAGATGGGCTATTTGATGTCCAGTAGCAGTATTTATTACGGTGTACAGGATTAATAATTCCAGATACATGACCGGATGCACCTAGCACAAATGTGGTATTTTTAGGGCAAATTTTCTTAATTGCATAGGTTGATTGCCAAGGAACGATGTGATCTGATTTGGTGGCAAATGCAAAAATTGGAATGTTTATTTCTTTTAAATCAATACCCTGACCATTGATTTTTAATTTGTTAGGTTTTAAAAGACGATTTTCAAGAAATACATTTCGTAAGTATTCAATATGTAATTTTGCTGGAACATTGGTTGTGTCACAATTCCAATAGAGAAAATCCAAAGGGAAGGTTTCTTTATTAAGTAGGTAGGTATTAACATAGTTTGTCCAAATTAAATCATTGGCACGTAGCATGCTAAAGACTCTGACCATTTCATTTCCAGGTAGGTAACCAATTTTATTGACATGCTTTTCTAAGTGACTAATTTGATCCTTACAAATAAATACTTTTAGGTCACCCATTTTGTCAAAATCAATAGGTGTTGCTAAGAGACTAAGGCTAGCTATTGGATTTTTTTCTATACGTTTTGCTAAGTATCCAGATAAAATTGTAGCAACAACTCCTCCAGCACAATAAGCTAGGAGATTGAGCTTTTCTTGTCCTGAAATTTTAAGAACGTTTAAAACTGCATCTAAAACTCCATCTAATACATAATCGCTAATACCATAATCAGAATAGGATTCATCTGGGTTTATCCATGATACTACAAAAACACTGAATCCTTGATCGAGCATCCAACGAACAAATGAATTTTCTTGCTGTAAATCAAAAATGTAATATTTGTTTATCCAAGGTGGAATGATTAGCAATGGACGTTCATAAACTTCAGTAGTTGTAGGTTTGAAATAAATCAATTGAAATAATGGTGTTTCGTAAACTACTTTTCCCGGTGTAATTGCTAAATTTTCACCTACTTTGAAATCCTTCAAATTAGTAAACATTGGTAAACTTAAAAAATTTGCTTTTAAGTTATCATCTAACAGTTTTTGAGAACCGCGCATCAAATTTTGTCCTTGCGTGCGGAGTGTTTCTCGAGGTACTTCAGGATTAGTAAATGGAAAATTGGATGGAGATGCTGCGTCAAGCAAGTTACGTATATAAAATTGGGCTTTTTCTTTTGTTTTGACATTAATGCCTTCTAGAGATTCCATTAGTTCATTAACGTATTTGCTGTGCAATAAATAAGATTGTTTCAAATAATCAAATATTGGAAAGTCCTGCCATTCTGGGGCTTTGAAACGTCGATCACTACTATTGGGTGTAATTACAGGGTCGGTTTCAATGCCTTGCAGACGGTCTAAGGTTTTTTGCAATAATATTTCTAGGTCACCTAAATAATTGCGTTGTTTGCTATCCCATTCATCGGCTTTAACGACAAAGGTATCGACTAGGACTTTATGAGTTTCAGCTAACGTTTTACCAATTATTTCTGGGCTAAATAGTTCTAGCTGAGCTGGCTGCTTTATTTTTTCGGCTATGCTTGCGTAAAATTCTCCTAAGCTATCCATACCTTTTTGTATGTCTGGATGTAATTCTGCAAAAAATGTGTATGAAGTTTCGGTAGTATTAGAATTTTTTTTTGATTCTTTCTTTTTTTTTGATGAGTGCTTGGTTTTGTTAACCTCAATGTTTTCATTAAGTTCAAACTCATTATTTGATTGCATTTTACCCTCAACAAAATTTTATTAAATAATGCTAACATGCAAAAGTTAGCTTATCACTATAGCTAATGCTAAAGAGTTAAGTATTAACAAAAGGTTAATTTTTATTGGGCAAATAAATGAATTTAAAAAATATTAGTGGTAAGTAGAAAATATTATAAATATTTGAGCTCTAAAGCCTCTAAAGCACGTAGCTCATTACGCACCGCGGCAGCTTTTTCAAACTCAAGATTTGCAGCAAAAGTTTTCATTTCTTTTAAGAGTTGTTGTTTTTTCTTTTCAATTTCCTGAGGTGACATTTTACTATACTTAGTATTTGTTTCTTTTTTATTTGATTTTAATTCAAGCGATGAAGAAATTATTTTTTTTATTGTTTCAGGTGTAATGTTGTGTTGATTATTGAAAGCAATCTGTTTGTTACGCCGGCGTTCTGTTTCTAGCAAAGCTGCATCTAATGAGCCTGTTAATTTGTCTGCGTAAAGTACAACGTGGCCATCAATATTGCGTGCAGCTCTTCCGATTGTTTGAATTAGTGATGTTTTTGAGCGTAGAAAACCTTCTTTATCAGCATCTAAAATTGCGACTAAACCACATTCTGGAATATCTAGACCTTCGCGTAGTAAGTTTATTCCAACTAAAATATCAAAATCTCCTGATCGTAATCCTCTAATTATTTCGATGCGTTCCAGAGTTTCAATATCTGAATGCAGATATCTAACTCTCATGTTAGTTTCGCATAAATATTGTGTTAGCGCTTCTGCCATCTTTTTAGTTAGGGTTGTTACTAGAACCCTGTATCCTTTAGCAATAGTTTTACGGCATTCTTCCATAAGATCGTCAACTTGGTGATCACATGGCCTAATTGTACATATTGGATCAACAAGCCAAGTTGGACGAATTAATTGTTCTGTAAACTCTCCTTGGGTTTGTTTTAATTCCCATGGCCCTGGAGTTGCAGAAATAAATAAAGTTTGTGGGCGCATGTCGTTCCACTCTTCAAACATTAATGGTCGATTATCTTTGCAAGATGGTAATCTGAACCCGTGTTCTGCTAATACTTCTTTACGCGCTCTGTCGCCTTTAAACATACCACCAACTTGCGGGACGGAAACGTGACTTTCGTCAACAAATAACATTGCATCTTTAGGTAGGTATTCAAATAAAGTTGGGGGTGCATTTCCTGGTGCACGACCTGTAAGGTACCTAGAATAATTTTCAATGCCAGCGCACATGCCTGTGGCCTTTAGCATTTCAAGATCAAATTTAGTTCGTTGTGAAATTCTTTGAGCTTCTAGCAGCTTACCCATAGATTCAAATTCAGCCACCCTTACAACTAATTCTGCCTGAATTTCTTTGATTGCTTGCTGTACAGTTGGCCCTGGCGTTACATAATGGCTATTAGCAAATATTAGAATTTCGCTATGGTTAGTAAACTTTTCTCCCGTTAGAGGATCAACTTCTGAAATTGATTCAATTTCATCACCAAAAAAGCTTAGGCGCCATGATCTATTTTCAAAATGGCTTGGAAATATGTCCAGTACATCACCACGGCTGCGAAAGCTCCCCCTGCTAAAATCTATATCATTACGCTTATACTGTATTTCGATAAGTTTTTTCATTAATTGCTGCTTATCAATAGATTGTCCAACTTTTAAGGCTATTGTCATTTCACTGTAGGTATTAACTCCGCCAATGCCATATATACATGAGACGCTAGCAACAACTATAACGTCGTGGCGTTCAAGCATAGCCCGTGTAGCTGAATGGCGCATGCGATCAATTTGTTCGTTTATGGAAGCAGTTTTTTCGATAAATGTATCACTGCGAGCTACATAAGCTTCTGGCTGGTAATAGTCATAATAAGAGACAAAATATTCAACGCGGTTGTTTGGGAAAAATTCTTTCATTTCTGAATATAGTTGTGCTGCAAGGATTTTATTAGGAGCCATAATCAATGAAGGACGTTGTAATCTTTGGATGACGTTGGCCATCGTAAACGTTTTTCCTGAGCCCGTTACTCCAAGTAAAACTTGATCTCTATCTCCTTTTTCAAAGCTACGTACAATTTCTTCAATAGCTTGCGGTTGATCACCAGAAGGTTTAAAGGGAGATTCTAGGGCAAATGCTTTGCTAGAACTATTTGATTTGTCATATAGCAAAGGAAAAATAGCTGTCATTAGTTTTGGCACCTTGTGAAATATTTTAAATTCTAGTGGTTAGGTAGAGTAAGGCGATAAAGTCTCTAATATTTAGTGGTTATTTGGGTGACCTTGTAGTCTACTTAATAAAATGTCAAGCTGATCAAGATTTTGAAAGTTAATCGTTAGTGATCCGCCTTGTCCTTTAACCACTAAGTGAACCTTCATGTTTAAGTTTTCAGCAAGCTGATCGCTAAGTACTTGGATATCTGTATCCATCGGACCAACCAACTGTTTCCCTGATGTGGCGCTTATTGGAGAATTAGAGCAGTTTTTGTCTTTTTGATTATGGTTTTTTACCAATTTTTCAGTATCACGCACAGATAGATTTTCTTGCATAATCTGTTCTGCTAATGCACTAGGGTTAGGTGCAGTAATCAGGGCACGTGCATGACCTGCGCTTAGTTTGTTTTCTCTGATTAACTTTTTAATATCTGGATTTAGTGTGTTGAGGCGTAAAATATTTGCAACGTAACTGCGGCTTTTCCCTATACTGCTAGCGATTTGTTCTTGCGTAAGTTTAAATTCTTCCTGGAGACGTTTGATTGCCTCAGCTTCTTCTAAAGGATTTAAATCGTGTCTCTGTAAATTTTCAATCAATCCAATTTCTAGAGCTTCCTGATCATTACAGGCAATAATTACTACTGGGACCCTTTCTAATTTTGCTACTTTTGCTGCTCTCCAGCGACGCTCTCCAGCAATTATTTCAAATTTTCCTGGTTGGGTTTGTCTCACTAAAAGGGGTTGAAGTATGCCTTTTCTTTGAATTGATAGCACTAGGTCAGCTAAATTCTCTTCATTAAATTCTTGACGAGGTTGATTGACTCCGGGCTGGATTAATGAAATCTCAAGACTTTGTGGTGTTTGTTGAGCCTGTGGAGTATGTACATCTCCTAGTAGTGCAGCTAAGCCTTTACCAAGAGAGGGTAGATTTAAGTTGCTCATTTTGTTTACCTATGTTTGATTAATACGTTGAAGAAGTTCTTTGGTAGCATCCATGTATGATATGGCTCCAGTGCTTTTTACATCATACAAAATAATTGGCTTGCCATGAGACGGAGCTTCTGCAATTTTAATATTTCTTGGAATTACTGTTTTAAACACACTATTTTGAAAATGAAATCTTAGATCATTAGCAACTTGTTGATTTAGAGAACTACGCTTGTCGTACATTGTTAAAAGGACTCCAAGCATTTTAAGTTTGGGATTTAAGCCATTTTGTACCCTTTGAATAGTTTGGATAATATGGCTAATACCCTCTAGTGCATAGTATTCACATTGCATTGGTATTAGAATATAGTCGCTAGTGCTAAGCGCATTGACTGTTAGTAATCCAAGAGATGGAGGACAGTCGATCATTATGTAATCGTATTGATGTTGAATAGAACTAATTTTTTGCTTCAAAATGTATTCTCTTTGTGGCACATGTAAAAGTTCTATTTCAGCTGCAGCTAAATCCATGGAAGCACTAATTAGGTTTAGATTAGGAATGTAGGTTGTTTGAATAATGTTTTGTGAGTCTGTCATTAACCAATGATATGTACCATTTTGTTTTTTATTTCCAGCTACGCCAGAGCTGCTGTTACCTTGTGGGTCAAGATCAATAAGTAAAGTTTTATATCCAGAAGCAGCAGTTATAGTTGCAATATTGACCGCAGATGTCGTTTTCCCAACTCCACCTTTTTGATTGCCAAACATTATAATTTTAGGGGTCACTTTTTTTCTACGCTCCATACTTTAATGATTTTTCCTTTTTCATGTGTCTTGCTTTGGTAAATTTCATAACTAAAATTCCAGTTTTTTTTCGCTTCGAGAATTTCAATTTCCAGCTTTTCGCCCTTTAGAAAAAGTCCCCTAGGTGAATTTGTTTCACGTGAAACATAACCCATCGCTTCTAAGAGATTGTTTAAGGAGCTGAATGCTCTGCTTACAACAACGTTTGAATTGCACTCAGCAATTTTTTCCCAGGTGCTATTGATGATAGTTACATTAAGTGAGTAAAGGTTTTTAATATGATTTAAGAAAACTACTTTTTTTTGTGTGGGTTCAATCAACCTAACAGATGATACCCCTTCAATTGCCAAAAGCATGCCAGGTAATCCTGCACCAGTACCAATATCTATAACTCTATCACTATCTTTGTTTATATAATCAACTAGTTGTAAAGAATCCAAAATATGTCTCTGTATAATGTCGTCTTTGGATTTTTCGTGCACCAGATTAATAGAGGCACTCCACCTTAAAAGCTCGTTAATATATAGGTCATATTTCTCTAATGATTTTATAGCTTTACCTTAATATTTAGCTTACGTTTATGATTTTATGAATTTTTACACTCAATGTCTATGCTATATTTTTTATTGCAATATTCACAGATAACTTCCAATGAATTTTCCGAAATACCTAGCTGAAACAGAGTTTCTTTAAATTTTTTTTCAGAGCATTTACATTGAAAATTAATAGTTGTTTCACGTGAAACAATGGGGCCAAATTCATCGTATACAAGGTATATAAGTTTTTCCATATCTGTATTTAGATCCATTAGCTCATCAGCCTTTATAGTTTGCGTAAAAATTTTTGCTGCTTCCCAATTATCGTTTTCGTCATTGTTATTTGTAAGATCAGGCATTTTATGCAAAATTAAAGAAGCAGCTTTTACTGCAGTACCCGCTAATTTACTGGTAATTAATACTACTGATGGAACTTGCTCTGATTGGTCAAAATAATCTTGAAAACAATCTTCTAATTTAGAATGTCGTAGTGCAACCAATGTTTGATATCTTTGTTGTTTGATGTCCATAGTAAAAAGTAATTTAGCATTATGACCAAAAAGTTCAGGCACTGTATTGCAGTTTATATCTTTTGAATTAAGTTTATCCGCAAATGAAGCACAACATCTAAAGAGACCATTGTCATACAAATCTACAAGAGCTGCGCGTAAAGGTGTAGTTCCTGTCAATTGCATTACTGCTTGATACTCAGACTTTGTGTTCATAGTTAAGCAGTGTGAAACAGCTGTCATTTCTGCTAAAAGTCTATTAATGCTATTGGAATACGAATGGTTAACTAAAGCATTAGTTATTGATTTGCTAATTCTGCAAAATTGCCCACGTATTGCGGCTTTCTGCAAATAAAAAGATATGCAACTATCAGTTTTTGGCATAATTCAGTCAAAACTTATTTTATTCTAAACTAACAAAATGAAACCAAAAATTCTACCATAGATTCAGTTTGAGGAATGCGGATCAGTAATTAGTAAATAGTACTACTGGTCAATTCCTGTACTACAGATGTTTCTCCTATTGATTTTAATAATTCAAGCTATGCTATTTTAGTCACATTCAAGTTTGAAGTGCTGTTTGTATTTTGCTAAAGCTTATTTGGATATAAGTCATACGAAAATATTTTCTGGGTATTCTAATAGTCTGTGAGACTAAATTTCAATACTGATAATTTTTTACGCAACTTCGGTTAGATCAGTTGGAATTGTTTGCTTCTCTAATTTAAAAACCTCTTTTTTACGCCATTTATCATACTCTTCGATAGAGATTTCCTTACGTTTAGATAAATCTGTTTTTATATCTTCTGCCCAATCTCCGCTATTATGGTTGCGCTCTAGTACAAAAAGTTCCGATCCAAATCCAGAACCATAGGAAAAACAAGCTATTTTTTCGCCGTTTTTTGCAGTTTCTAATGCTTGCGCCACACTTATCCAAAGGCTGGCAGAATAAGAATTACCAACTTCTTTATTCCACGTAATGAACGGCAAAACTTTGTCTCTCAATAATTTATGTTGTTCAAATTCCGAAAGGTTAAAAGACAAAGAAAGATGTCTGAATGCTTTAAGCACCATTTTTGGAAATGGTATATGAAAGCAAATAGATCTGAAGCTTTCAAAAGATAAATTAGTTTGGTCTGCAAACAATGCCTTAAAACAATTTTCCGTAGCTTTTAAATAAGCAGTTAAACTTTTTTGGCTATCTACAGTTGGAAAAGTATCGCCAGTTGGACGCCAAAAATCAAAACATGGTTCGCTATATGGATAAGTTTGCAGATCAACTGAACAAATAGAATCTTTGCCTACAATCATTGCCACAGCACCTGCTCCTTGAGTTACCTCCGCGGCATGGCCAGGTGCATATAAACAAACGTCAACAGCAATTACCAGGGCACTTTTAGGCGAATTGGTTGCTTTTTTCCATTCAACGGCTTGGCGCAACGCCAGAGTACCAGCGTAACAAGCATGCTTAACTTCATATGAACGTATATGCCCGCTTAGTTGTAATCGTTCAGCCACCCATGCACTTAATGGACGAGCTTCATCTAACGATGACTCAGTTCCTACTACAATCATGCCAATTTCATTGATGTTACCCTTCCAACGAGCAATTGCACGCTTGGCGGCATTTACAGCTAAATCAACAACTGTTTCTTGATCAAGGCAAAGACCAACCATATGGCACCCTAAGCCTATTGTTGCTTTTTCTTCTGGCATTCCTCTAAGTTTAGCAATCTTTTTTGCTTCAATTACATATGAAGGCAATTTAATTCCAATTGATTCAATTCCAACAGACATATAGATTTTTTTATAAAATAAAAAACTGCTCTGGTGAATAATATAATCAAGATTCTACATTGTCTACCCTAGAAAAAGGATTTATTACTTCCATTCTGGGAAAATCTTCTAAAATACACTCAAGATCATTTTCTAGAAATATTAGCTTTAAATTAGGCCCAGCATCTTGTGTGAAATAAACTAGAATACTATTTTGTCTTAATGCGTGTATTTTTGAGATTGCTTTCAGCGTTTCAGGTTGACTGTAAATAATGGAAGGTCTAGCAGAAAGCATAACGGCATGTAGAGAAAGAGCATTGTATTCAGCAGTTTCACCAAGCGTTTGAAAATTCTTTTTCTTGATTGCGGCATGCACTACTTCAAAGTCAGTACGGGAATTATTACACCATGCTTGGTATAAAGGTGAAGTATTTTGGGTATGCAACATTGCTTGACGCGATGGCATAGATTTTTCTTTATCATCAAAAATCAATAAACCAATTCGTAATTCTTCCCAACGTACGTTCATTGGTATGCCATATGATTTAAAAGGGTCGTCATAATCAAGCCACTTTACAAATCCATGGTGCAATGAACGGCAGGCACTACCACTTCCAAGGCGTGCTAAACATGAAAGAGTTTGAAGAGATGCTTGCCAGTTACATAACTTGTCTATGGCAATAGTAAGTGCTGCAAAAAAACTGGCAGATGATGCTAATCCAGCAGCTGTAGGAATGCTGTTTTCGCTTTGCACTGCTAATTTTATATTTTTAGCCATGAATAATTCTAAAAAATCAAATGTACGCTTGAAAGCAGGTGATTCTTCTGTAATATTTTTACTGTTTATACTCAACGAATTCCTGGGGGCAATTGATAGTTGAACTTTAGTACCACGATCAGCAAGAGATATTGATAAGCTTGGTGTTGCTGGTATATTTAAATCTAAATTTTTTTTACCCCAATATTTACATAAGGCAATATTTGAAGGGGCAAAAGCTTCTGCAAATTCTCTTGCAGGGGGATTTAGAGAAATAAGTTGAGCTGCGTAACTTTTTTTATAAATCATTTTTCAATTTTTAAACCTTGTGGTGATATGGTGATTGGAAAACTACCTTTTGGGTAAAAACTATCCTTAACAACGCCAATTGCACAGTCTCCCAAACCCGACCCGGAAAGCTTAACGCCATATGATTGTTCGCGTAGCTTCCATAAAAAATCTTCAATTTCTTTCGTATGTAAGCCAAATGCTCCCATAAGCCCTGAACTTATATTAAAAAGCTCACCTAGTCGCTGGGGATTGCTTAAAGATTTAACAGCCTCATTGGTGATAGCATTATTAGCTTTATCTAAATTATGAAGCAGCTCTGGGTAATTGTTAAAGCGTTTTGCTACATGTTGAACTACTTCTGCTGTAGGTGTTTTTTTACCAAAATAACTAGCGAAAAGTTCAATTGGTAATGTTAGTGATTGGTATTGACCATTTTGAAATAAACCAGCACCACCTTTAATACTTGCCATAACGTCAGCACCAGATCCAATTCCTTGTATGTGCTTTACAGCCTGAAGTGATTTTGAAAATAATTGATTCATATCATCGTTGGCTAAGCTAATTAATCCAGCAATTAGTGCTACAATTACGGCAGCAGAAGTACCTAGTCCCATAGTTGATGACATTTCAGAAACTATCTCTATATTTAGACCAGAAGGGGGAGGGGAATTTTTTAGAGCTTGTAAAACGTACTGGAATGGTGGCTGTATAACAATGTTTTCAATGGAGGTTTCAATTTTACCCAAAGAAGAGTTGATATTTATTAATCGATCAGCTCTTGGTTCTAGGCTTATGTGTATTCGCTTATTAATAGCTAAAACAATGGCATGGCCGCCCCTTAATACGCTATGTTCACCAAACATAAGCATGCTTCCAGGCGCACTAATTTTTATCATATATTAACGGGTATCAAATTTAGATGTAGTGGTGGAGTATCTTGCCAAAGACTTAAAACATGGCCCCCCATACCAGATCCAGTTGGTTTTACGGCTATTGCTCCTGCTTCAATTAATTTATTTTGATGCGTTCTCAAAAAATCTCCAATTAATCCCCACTCTTCAAAACACTCGCTTGATTGATTTAAGCCATCACGTAATTGTTGCAGGCGACTTTTAATATCAATACTAGTAAGGGCGTTGTAAATTTGCTGGGTAGAATTTTCCATACTTTGATCAGCGCCAGTATTTGGAAAGTTATTACGATATTTACGTACTTTTGCCACAGCTTGTTTGGTATTAGACGGTATACCAGAATAAGAAACATAAAGATGTGGTTGCCACGTAGGTATAAAGCTGCAGGGACCGTCGTCCATAGTGTAAAGTAAAACACTGTTTGACATAACGCCAGCAATATCAACCCCGCTGCTTTTACCATGAAAGAGGTTTTCGCACATTCTTGCCACTTCAAAAATTTTTTCTGCTAAAATGTAGCCATGTTGTACAAGCAAATTAGCCATTGCAACACACAAAGCAGCAGAGCTACCGAGCCCTGATGCCTGGGGGATATTTGAGTTCACATTGAGAATTCCAGAAAATGTTCTGGGTAGTAAAGCAAGATTTTGCAGTAAATTTAAAATACCCTTTTTAAAAGGTCTGCTGTTAAAAAACATCTCAAGCTTTAGAGAACTTTCTTGATATTCTAAGGTTGTTGAATAGGTTTTAAGTGGGCTAACAATCGCGGTTCCACCATTTAGCACTGTGTGCTCACCGGATAAAATGCACTTTGCAGGATGGCTGATCACGATCTTAATTCTTTTAAAACATTGCGGGCATCATTGGCGCTTACATAATGCTTGGTATCAAATATTTTCTCAAGTAGTTTTAAAGCCTTTTCTTGCTCGGGTGCTGTTGCATCTGTTTGCTTAAGCAGATTTTTTAAGTGTAGTCGCATGTGACCTTTGGCAATGCCATCAGTTACTAACGCACGCAATGCTGCAAAATTTTGAATTAGTCCTATAGTCCCAATTACATATGCCAACTCTGTTGAGCTTTCCACTTTTAGGCAACGCAGGGCCAAAGCTGCTTGAGGGTGGATATTTGTTACACCTCCTACTATACCAACATTAATTGGTCCTTCTAAGGTTCCTTTAAGCTGTTTTCCATTAGCTATCCAGTTAGAAAGTCCTTGATATTGCCCGTTACGAGCTGCGAAACCATGCATGCCAGCTTCTAAGGCGCGCCAATCGTTACCGGTGGCCAGGCAAATGGCATCCATACCATTCATAATTCCTTTGTTGTGTGTGACTGCTCGATAAGGGTCAAATTGTGCAATAAGGGAAGCTTCTTCAATACGCTTGGCTAAAGTTTCATCGATTCCTTCTAAGGTAATTTCGACCTTGGTAATTTTTTCTGTATTGTAGTTTGATAAAATGCATAATAGAGATTTCTCACCACTTTCTACTTCAACTATAGGCTTAAGGTATTCACAGGTTTGGTTAATAATATTGGCTCCCATGGCATCTTTGGTATCAACCAAAACATGTATTACGCCCATTGTCTTACCGTCGGTTCTGGAAATTAATCTAACGGTTATGTCTTTAACGCCGCCCCCCCTTTCTAACATGCTTTTGCACGGATTTTGATTTGCTTTAGAAATAAGATGATCTTTACAGGCTAAAATATTGCGTTCAAAACTCTTTTGATTTTTAATATCTGGAAAATGAATTTGACCGATAAATCCACCGCCATATTGTGATGCTGAAATAGTACCGTGCGAATTTATAAATAAAATATTTTTACAAAGACCTGCCACAACTGATGTTTCTTCAATTACTAGGGGAATTAATGGGTAACGTTTGCTATTTATAGTTATTCCTGGAGCCATAGAAAATGGTAGTTGAAAATATCCAACGGCATTTTCAACTAAAGTATCGGCTAGTTCTAGTTCATCGTATATAGATTCACTAAGCAGCTGCAAATCAGCTTTATTTAAATAATTGTTTAGTAACTCTAATCGATCTTTTCCTTTTTTATGACGAAGATTTATAAAAACGCTCTCCTGAAAAACTAGATTATATTGCTAAATTATTGTGCATTCTAAACGTTTAAAGATAAATTTTATTTTATGCAACTGTTTTAAAGAACATGTATTTAATAATCCTAAAAATTAATAATATTTAGCAATTTACGATACAAAGTTTCAGGAAGTGATGCCGGCAAGCTAGCATCAATAACACCAATTTCATCAAGTTCTAGCTGATGAATGATTCTACCATAAGCATCAATTAGAGCACTGATTCCATTATTTGCAACACGAACTAAAGGTAGGCCTTCTTCAATAGCCCTAACTTGTACAATTTTAAGATGCTGATATGGTCCACTTGTGTGGCCATACCAAGCGTCATTAGTGACATTTAATAGCCACTGTGGGCGGTTTAGGGGATCTATAACAGCACCGCTAAATATTGCTTCATAGCAAATTAGTGGACTGAAAGATGGTATATCTTGTAGCGTAATTGTTTTTGGTCCAGTTCCTGGTGAGTAGTCCATTGTTCCTTGGGTAAGCTTTGGAAATGGGTTTAGGTTACGTAATGGAACGTACTCACCGAACGGCACTAAATGAAATTTATCAAAAGTTGCTAAAATTAACCCATTAGGGGCAATTGCCTGCAGACTGCTAAATATTTGGTCTGGATTATGGGTCAGTCTTGGTGCTCCAGTTATGAGGTATCCTTGACTAATCATGCCACCGAGACGTTCAGTTAAATTAGTATAACGATCCAAGGGTACCGTCACGGCTGCTTCAGGCCAAATAGTAAGATGAATGGTTTTTTTACTTTTTTGAGTGGTGAGCATTTCCAGGCGTTCTATGTTTTTTTCAAAGAAACTTGGTTGCCATTTTTGACGTTGATCAATTGCTGGTTGAACTAATCTTAAATTAATTTCGGTGTTAGTTTTGGGGGATCGAAGACGTATACTTCCTTCAACCCAAAGCCCTAAAAAGCTGCATAGAATAAGTGTGGATAAACGTTTTTGTTTGGTAAATAAAACTACACATGCTGAAATAGTTAGTAGTGATAATCCAAAAATTCCAAAAAAACGTGTGCTTTGTAAAGTAGATAAATTCCATATATATCCGTTTAAATTCCATGGAAATCCTGTAAATAAAAAGCTTCTGGCTATTTCACTGATCCACCATCCAAATCCTAAGATCCAGGCAAACTTAATTTTATTTTCTTTGAAATAGTAACTGGGAATAATGCAGATAGTCGGAAATATTCCTATAATTAGCGGCATGCCAATTAGAACCAGTGGCATAGCCATAGGTAAGCCGTAAACATTTACGGCCCAACAAACCCAATAAAGGTGGGAAAGAAAAAAAAAGAAACAAAAAATAGCTGAATGTTTGAAAAATTTTTTAAAATTAGGTTGCTTTTGTAAGTTGAATAACAGAATATATATTGAAAAAAATAATGCTATGGGTTGATTAAATGGTGCAAAAGCTAATCCTCCAGTTAAAGCTGCAAGTATTAAAAAATAAATACTTGAAAAATTAATCTTTGATATAATTTTTATTACTAAATTTAATGCTTTATTCATTATTTTGTGTTACCATATAATCAAATTATTTTAAATGGAATTTAGTATGCAAAAATTTTTTATAACTTTTTTTATTGTTTGTTCTTTCTTGGTGAATGTTAGCACAGCTAGCCAAGAAAGTGCTGTTCAATTTATTCAAGGATTCGTTCAAAAAGAGCTTGATATTGTTAATGATAGTTCTACTGCAGTTGAATCAAAGCCAAAAGCGCTTAGCAAGAAAGCCATTGAACACCTTGACTTAGACTATATTACAAAATTTGTATTTACAACTCCCAAGTATAAATATAAAAGTCTCAGCGTAGAAGACCAAAATATTGTTAAAGAATATCTCACAGGCTATCTTCTTGCACTTTTTGCAAGTCCAAAAAAATTAGAGGCAATGGTTGGTGCAGATTTAAAGAAAGATGAAAAAGGAAATATAAAAGAATTTAAGGTTGAAAAAAAAGATAAATATTTTTCTATTACCACTCGGTTTACCAGAAATGGTAAAGATTCCTTGGTTATTGCATGGATAACAGATGGTGAAAAAATTATTGGTGTAGAAATGGAAGGCATCCGTCAAGATATCACAGTCAGATCCGAAATTCTTGCTGATGTTGGCGACCAACCATTAATGAGATATATTAAAGAACAAATGGCTAAACCTGAAAGTACAAGATATGGGACATACAATCGTACAAAATAATTTGTTTGGGATCCCTGTCGCTGCCTCTGTAGAAAAAACAGACAAAACTAAGGTTAAAGCAAAGTCTTCATTTCCGGAGCTTTCTTTAACTAAAGGTCTTGTACCTCAGGAAGCTACAAGTGAATCAGTTTTTTGGCATAGAATTTTATTAAATAAAGCTATTCGTCAACAAAAATCTACACAATTTTTGCAAATTTTGGCTAACGAAATTGCATTAAAAAAAGGAAACAAAGACTCTTACCTAGCTATTTTAGACAGCCTAAAACGTGGGGGCTGATCTATTTTCATAAAATCTATAGTCCAGGCTTTTAGTATCCATAGTCAAACTAGTGTTTACTTTGTCAATGATTCAATGTGCATTATGTCAACATGACCGCTGACTAGTCTTTGTGGTGTTGAGGTTTGTTGCCAGTGAATCTGATCAATTGTATTGCAACGGTTGCAAACTGGTTGCCAATTTGAAAAATTAGCTTGGCAATTATTGCATTGCCATTCGTAATCTGATGAGATATTTGAAGCACGTTGCCACCACTCTCTTGCCAGGTCAAACTGCGTAGGATGTTGTAGCTCCATTAGTTCTGCCATTAAGTTACATCCGGTACGAGTGTATCCATGAATGAGTAAACGATCTAAGTGTTCTTTTGCTTGGCCCCAAAGTTGTGCTCTCATTGCACTTGTTGCTAAAGAAATTAAGCTTTCAGGATGATTTTCCTGATTAATAATTAACTTTTCCATAGTGCGGTAGCGATCTACCGGTTCCATTTCATTGAATACTGAATCCCATAACAATCCTAGAACTCGGTGGGGATGGTGCTTAAAGGCATCTAAAAGTAATTTTTGGGCTTTTGAGTATGCATGAATATGCAGGTAGTATTCTACTAATTGTTGCACGTTGGCTGTCAAATCAGGAGCTAACTCAAAAATTTTGATATGCAATTTTTCTTTTTCACTAGTACTTAACAATTGATTACTCTGTATTTTTAGCCAATACAGTATAGCTTGGTGACGTGTCCACCTTGGCTTGCTTATATATTTAGTAATCTTGCTTTTTTCTAAATTAGGAAAAATACCTTTTTGAGCAAGGTATACTGTATTTGAAAGGTATTCTTCTTGTACCCATGGGGAATCAGGTCGAAGCTGCAGTGCTTTATTGATGTATTCTTGCGCTAGACGATAATCTTCTCGGCTCTTTGCTTGCGCAATCAATCCTCTTAGTCCCAAAAAATTTGTTCGTTTATCCTTAAGCATCAAAGTGTAATGTCTTATTGCTGCTTCTTCATCTCCTGTTGCATGGGATGCTTGTGCTGCAATAAACTGTGCAAGTGGATTTTCAGGCAATAGTTCACATGCAACGCTGATTACTTCTTTTGCTTCTTGATTTTGCCCGGCTGCAATGGCGCTTAATCCATCAATTAGTAAATTGTTTGCACGCTGTATTCTCTTTTTTTGCAAATTTTTAATATAGTTATGCGGCAAATTCCATAACCATTTCCATACATTTATGAAGATATTTAACAACCCAAGTGCTACTAGCGAGCATGCTATGAATAAACCTATTGGTAATGATACGCTGTAGCCCAGCCATTCAAATTTAACCTCACCAGGATAGCTGGTAATTAATATGCCTATAATACATACAATACTCAGACTCAGAAAAAAGCGTAGCCCTTTTATAAATGCCATTAAAGGTTGTTCTCCTGCTTTGGGTTTTCTGATTGTATTTGTGCTGTTTCAATAGCAGGTTGATCAGCCCAATCTTGTACTTTCTCAGCGAATAGTGAATATTCACTTTCTAGTAAAATACGCTCTTGGACTAAAGCTGTCCATAATTTAGTAGTTGGTAAATTAATATCTTTTGCCAAAGATAGTGCCAATTTTAGATCTTGCATTTCAAGCGCTTCAAGCACTGGTAGCATAGGATTAACTCTAATTTGATTTAGGTATTCAATCTTTATTTTTCCTCGAAAGAAAGAAGCTATTTTGTCTAACCATGATGGGAATTTAGCCTCTTGTTTTGGTGGGGTATAATTTTTATAAATTTCATCAAAAGCTTTTTTTAATTGTAAAAAGGTTAGAGGTAATTTAGTTGAGTATTTGTGTAGGTTTTGAAAACCAGAAAAATTTACGCAATCTTTTGAAATGTTTGAAAGCAATCCTGCAAATGGTTCGTTTAATCTTATTTTTTCACCAATACGATCGAGAATTTCCAGGGTTTGTTGTTTCAAGTGATTATTTTTAATTGTGTAGTTCTCATGCTTTTGCAAATTTTTTTCAGATTTTAAATCTAATAAGATTTTTGAATGTTGGCCTTGTAGGGACAAAAATTTTTCATTTAAATTTTTAATGTGAATTTCTAAATTCTTAATTTTGTCATTTTGCATTACCTCATTTTTAGTAACTGATGAAGTAGGTATTGGTGATATTAACCTTATTAGCACAACAGAAATAATTATTAACGGTAGTTGTGTTAATAGTAATAGTGGCCAAAAATTCTTAATTGCATGCCAAGTTCCTTTTAAATACTTGGCGTATTTTGCAGTGTCTGAATGAAACAATTTTTTAGTTTGTTGCGACATCAACATGAACCTGATCTACTTGCAAATTTGCTGGAATTTTTGCAGCACCTTTAAAGGTTAGCTGTTCCCCAGGTTGTAGTAAATCTTGTTTCCATTTATAAGTCCAAACGCGAATTTCACAAAGTCCTTGGGCGTTGGGTGTTTGCCCTTCAGCACAGCTACCCCATACAGCAATTTGAATATTGTGCAAAGGTATAGCGAGGGGGCCAGGATTTTTAACATTACCAGCGACAATAACTCGTTGTTGTTTGCTGTCGAATGATTTTACATCAAATTGTATGTCTTCAATAACAATTTCACCTGGCGCTGATGGAGCTCCGGCAGTAGTAATTTCATGAATTAAATTTGATGAGTTACTAAGTTTCATAGTGACAAAAGCTAAACCGATAGTTCCTCCAAAAATAACTGTACTCCAGAACGAGATTTTTATTCTTTTTTTCCAATTTGACTGTTTGGCTACTATGCTTTTGGTAGATGGCATAGGTGTCGCAAACATTTGATCTTCTGCTTTTGCGGTAAATCCTGTACCAAAGCTTGGTGTGGTAGAAGGGCTACGGTCGTAATCATTACTTTGATAAGAATAATTTGCATTTTGGGGTTGGTATAATAAAGATATATCCGTGAGGTTACGAAATGGTTGTTCTGGAACGGCTGCACGCAATTCTGGTTGATTCGCATTTACTGATTCTTTTTTCAGTTCCCACCATTGTTCATGGCAATTTGAGCATGCAAGTTGCACCCCAAGACCACTATTATCAGGTAGGCGGGCGTAATTCAGTCGACTAACGTCTAGCCTATATTGTTTATGGCATCTTGGGCAGGAAACAATCATAGTTTTACTTATTTTATATTGTTATTCACATTCTAGTAGTTTTTGCTTTTATCTTCCACTTTAATTTGTGCTTGCCAAATTTCTGGCCAATTGCTGTCATGACTAAAACTAGGAACAGGGACTATTGTGATATTGTTAGGCCCTACTTTTTGTTTATAAATCTGTGCTAGTTCAACAGTTGTGTTATCATCACTTTCTCCAACAAAGTGAGTTTGAGAAATTTTTGCCAGCACAGCTTTATTTTTTAACGGATCAAGCGATTCAAATAAGGGCTGAGCTTTATGATACTTTGTCCAATTAACATGGTCTAAATTGCCAGCGAAAGAAGTAATTTTTGTAAGGTTGTCAAATTTAGGTGCTAAAAGCAGTGCAACTGCGGCTCCACCTGAATAAGCAACTATTTCTATTGTTTCGAAATTAAAACGAGATTTGCAGATCTTGATAACATCATATATTGTTTGAATTACTTCAGGGCTATAGCGAGCTGTCGTCCAGTATCTAGAATCAGCATTTATTCTATTTGTGTAGTGAAATGGTCGGTTGATTACAATTTTACTAATTGCACGATTATCCACAGATGCAAGTTTTAAAGCCATAGGGTCAGTAGGGGTAGGGTTCTGCGCTACTTCACCACGTATATTTATTACTAAGCCGTCGCCTTCTAGGTAAAAAACAGCATGTTTACTTTTTAAGTTTTTGTAAAAAATTTGGATAGGAAATTTTGCAGGAATAACTTCTGCTGTAAACCCATGCTGGTTGGCTGTGTCTAAAGCGTAGTTAATTCGAGATTGATCGCTTGAGCAACCAATTAAAAAAAAGGCGGTGAAAACCACCGCCCTTTTTAGATTTAGTATATTCACTTAGACTAGAAGCCGTAGTGTAAACGGATACCAGTTACGTACATTTTAAGTTTGCTACGTTGTAGGTAATCAAACTCAAGACTTCCGGACATAGAATCGTCACCTCTATAGCTTATACCAGTTCCACCACCAAAGGCTGAACGTGATACTTCGTACGATTTTCCGTTAGAGTATTTAACACCTTCGTTTCTTTGAGCATCATATTGAGCATTCAAAACTACATATGGTGATACACTTGGAGTTAACTGGTAACCGGCCTTAATTCTACCTGTTACTGTTCCAACTTTAAACGTGTTAGATGGTACTTTCTTTGCTTGGTAAGCATAACGCGCATCTGCAGATGTTTCACTATGCGAATTTAGCTTCTTTTGTGACATCAAGTAACCAACCTGTAAGCCATAATTTGCTTTACCTGCAGTATTGATAAAGTTAGCAAAGATACCACCAAACACAGTATTACCTTTTGTTGAATAGTTAAACTTATTGTCAACGTTTTCTGCACCAGGAACACCACGAACATCTGTCACAAGTCTGCGATCACCTTTTTCATTTGACCAGTTAGCTCCAGCAACAACTTCTAGGTTGAAGTTTTTGTGTGGAACAATTACTAGGTATGGGTTAATACCAAATGTATCATGTGTCATCGTACCTTTGTTAAATTCAGTTCTAGCATCAAAACGTGAATAGCTTAAACCTAAACCTGCACAGAACATGTTATTGAAACGGTAGTCTGCACCAATCATCATTAAGTACGAATGACCATTCCATTCTTGATCTTTTACGGCGTTATCTATTGCACCATGGCTTGCACGAACCCAAGCTGATGCACGGTGTTGTGAACCTGATGACCCAGCAAGTTTTACTCCACCACTTGAATCAGTTATATTTCCACCACCACGCATTGATTCAACAGCTTCTGCAGCAACAGCACTAACCAATCCCATAATTTTAGCAGTTTGCACGGCCATAACTGTAGGCGCAGTAACTACTGAGCTTGTAGATTTGCTAACACCATCATATGCACTATCAGTAGATAGTGAACCATAGGTAGAAAAGCAGCTGGCGCTTGACCGTCAGCATCACCACTACCTGGTGGTGCATACAAAGCGCCCATTGTTACAGTCAAAAGTGCCAAGACCTTTGCTGTTTTAAATTGTTTAAACATAGAATCCTCTTGTTAATGTATTATTACAATTAAAACTATATAGTAGGTGTATCAACTTTTTTACTTTTTTAGGGTATAAGTGTCGTATAAAATACAGGGTGTAACCCGCAGGCAACAAGAAGTTAACATATATGTTTGAAAAATTAACCTTTGATCGTAGCAATTTTTATATAATTTTAACTTTTTTACCATTTGTTTCTGTTTTTTTGCCATTGGGGCTTTTTCATGAATCAAACTGGTCAGTTTTTGGATTATGGTTAATTGCCGGAGTTTGCCTTATTTTAAATACGAAGCCTATTCAGGCAGGTGTTTTGCCCATTGGTTTTTTTACATTAGGTGCGCTTAGCCTTATTGGCATTATCCAAAATGGCTTAACTTCCGTGGTTGGTATTAATGAAATTCGCGAAGGTACTGCTACTTTTTTAAGCTTGGCAATTATTTTAGCTACCGTACGTCCTCAACAGAATTATCCCTTATGGTTGGGGCTGATAATTTATGGAGTTATAACCATATTTGGTTTTTATGGATGGATCCATTTAGGATGGAAAACTTATGTTTTTTTAGATATTGCAGCCTTTGCTATGCTAGCAAGCATTCTTATGTATATGGCATTTCGCAATTCAGTCGATGTTTCACATAAAGGCTTATGGGATGGTTTATATGTGGCGTCTTTTTTATATCTGATATATTACAGCGATAACTACGCTGCAGTTATAGCTTGCGCGTGTGCCGCAGTATTTGTGTTTTTACTACCTTTGGCTAAGATATATATCAAATTTTTACCAAAAAATGATGGTTTCTATATAGTTTCTGGACTAAGTGCTATTGCTTTATTAGTTCTATTTTCATGGAATTTTTTTTCTTATCTGCCTTTGCAGCTACAAAGCCGTACCTTGCTTGGCATTGTAACTGTTTTGCAGTATTTTGATAATTTTAGTTTTGCTAAATTCATGCATATCCTTTTTGGTTATGGGTGGGGCAGTTTTCAGGAATTTCCATTATTAAATTTATTTAATATTGAAAATTTTAGCGTTTACAGCAATGGCAGTTACAAACCGAATTGGGAGTTTTTAGAGCGTAACCTGCTTCATACACATAATTTTATTTTAGAAACAATGGTTTCGTCTGGTTTGGTTGGGGTTGGTGTGTTGCTAACGTTTATCTATAAATGGATACAAAATATTGATTCTGATGACTGGTCGGGACGCTTTTTTGTGGTTAGCTATTTAATTCTTTTAAGTGCTTGGTTTCAAACGCCACCTGTTTTGGTGTTTTGCATATTAGCAATGATTTTAGTAAAAGAAAAAGTTACTTATGAATTTGATGTGCCGCGCCTAGTTTCATTTGTGGTTGGTGGGGCTTTAGTATTTTTTGCATGTAGTGAATTTTGGGTTTCTTGCAGGCTTGATAGATATAGGTTTAATGATCTTAAAAATTTTGAAGTAGATACATTCGAATTTATTAATGATCCTGCACATATTTACAACAAAATTAGCACCTATAAAGTGTCAAACAGAATTATTGAGCAGGCTATTTTAGCAATAGGTAAGGCCAAGTCAGTATCACCTGAGATTGAAAAAGGTATAGAAAATCTTGTAAAAGATTATTTAGATTCTTACCAAAAACGTAATGTCGTAAGTTCTGTCCATATTATAAATTTGTGCAATACATTTGTTAATATTGAAAATGTAAACGTAAGCACTAACTCAACAATTTTTAAATTATTTAAAGTTGTTTTAGTTGAGCATTTATCAAGATTCCCTGAACGCGCAGATATGACGATTGGTTATTTAAATTTTTGCTTTAATAAATTGCAAAATAACGCAGAGTTTGAATTTATGGTAGAGGCTGTTTTGAAGGCATATCCTACGCATCCAGTTGGGTTATGGTTTAAAGGGCTTGCACAATTAAGCAACGGGGTTGAGAAACAACAGGCGCTAACAAATATGAGAAATGCCATAAAAGGCGGGTTGCTAAGGTTTATGCCAGTTGAAACGGAAGTTTTAAAAGGCTTAGGAATTCAACAATAGGCGGTCATTATCAACAGTATTGCCAAATTGGTGCATTAAGTCTTGGGGGGTAATGCTACTTCTTTCTTTACCTGTGACATCGTAAATTAGTCTTCCTTCGTGGAGCATAATTGTGCGTGAACCATATTGTAGCGCTTGGTTTAAGCTATGGGTGACCATTAATGTCGTTAAACCTTTTTCTTTAACAATACGATTCGTTAATTCCATTACAAATTTACTAGTTTTAGGATCAAGAGCAGCGGTGTGTTCGTCAAGTAGTAGAATTTTTAAAGGACTTAATGTTGCCATTAGCAAACTAACTGCTTGGCGTTGTCCTCCAGATAACATTGTCATTAACGTGTCTAATCGATTTTCTAAACCTAAATTTAAAGGTTTTAGTAACTCCCTAAACAATATTTGTGACTCACTATTTACAGCTTTTTTTAATGAACGACTTTTTCCACGACGCATAGCAAGTGCTAAATTTTCAACTATTGTAAGGTTAGCGCAAGTTCCTGCAACTGGGTCTTGAAAAACTCGTGCTACATGTTGTGCGCGTATATTGGTACTTTGATTTGTGACTATCTCATCGTCAATATGGATTGCACCAGAATCTGGAATTACTTCACCAGCAATAGTATTTAAAAGTGTTGATTTTCCAGCTCCGTTGCTTCCGATTACTGTTAGGAATTCTCCTTCTTGAATACGTAAATCCAAATTATTTAGAGCAACGCGGAAGGCTGCTGTGCCTTTGCCAAAATGTACATTAATTTTTTCTAAAAATATCATCTTCTAATTCCATATAGCTTTTTTTAAATTTGGCAAAAGCATAGCAATACCAACTAGCATGGCTGTAACTAAATTTAAGTCAGATGATAACAGAAATGATTGTCCTGCATTTAACGCGATTGCAATAACAAATTTGTAAAATATAGCCCCGATAATGCAAGCAATGATAGCGTGACTAATTTTTTTAATTGGCACAATAGCCTCGCCAATAATCACAGCGGCTAAACCATAAATAAGGGTACCAACACCCATAGTAATATCAGCTAAACCAATTACTTGAGCAAATATTGCTCCACCAAGGGCTACAAAACTGTTGGCAATGCAAAGCCCCAATCCAATCATTGCTTTGTCTCCAATGCCCTGGGATCTCGCCATGCGGGCGTTGTTTCCAGTTGCTCTGATCGCCAAACCAATATCTGTTTTTAAGAATCTATTTAGAGCGAATGCCAGGATTAGAATTAGTATAAAAATTGGAAGTATTCTCCATAAAATACCCAAAGGTTCCTTCAACGAAATAAAAAATAATTCAAATGCGGTGTCATGCCCCAGCAATGGAATATTAGGTCTTCCCATTATTCTAAGATTGACAGAGTACAGAGCTGTCATTACCAAAATACCCGACAACAAATTTAAAAAACGTAAATGAGTAGAAAGCCAAGCAGTGACTAGGCCAGCCAATCCTCCTAGAATTACAGCTGCAATTGTTGCTAGTAGTGGATGAACACCTGCAACTATTAGTGCTGTACATGTGGCAGCCCCTAATGGAAAAGTGCCATCAACCCCTAAATCAGGAAAATCGAGAATGCGTAATGAAAGGTATACACCAATGGCGACAAAGCCATACACTAAGCCAAGCTCAATAGCCCCAATGAACTGAAAGGTGTTCATAAATCTATACCACCCATTGTGACGGCTTCATCTAAGAGATCAGAATCTAATTTTAAGCCAAGTTTGGCAATTGCATCCATATTCAAATGAAGTTGCGGATATAACTCTTCTAACAAATCTCTTCTTATATTGTTTGGGTCTTTAAAAAAACTGCTCGTAATTTCAGCAATACTGTGGGCAATTTCTTGGGTATCAAAATCAAAGCCACCTAAAGCTCCACCACGAATCAATCCTGCATGATTAGCGAATACAGGAATTCTATGAGCATTAAAGTGTTCAAAAATAAGTTCTGATTCAGCCATTACAAGAGTGCTTGCAACAATAATAGCGGCATTAATATCCTGCGCCTCTTCCTTAAGTACCGTTGCTATATTGCGATTTGATTTAAGCGGGCACAATCTCAAATTAATATTTTTAATCTTGGCCAATTCTTGAAATTGCAAAATGTTTTGTTTTATAGATTCAACGTTACCATCATAAATTAAAATGCAATTTATGCGTTTCTTAATGATAGACTCAACTAGTTCTAGTAATGCTTCTGTTTTATCCTCAGCAAAAATACCTACAACTTTTGAATTTTCTTCCTCAGAGTTATCATTTAGCCGAATAGCTATTTTTAGAGATAAATCATTTTGGGTAATCGCCTCGTCAAACTTGCTTTGATCGAAAAATATCTTAATGTTTGAATCATTAAGTATTTCTTTGGGATTTTCAATAATTTGATTGCTCTTAATATCATATAGCTTTAAGGATTTGCGAATAAAACTAATGTCTTCCTTTACTCCAGGTGTTTTTGAGCTATAAATATAAATTTTTTTTTCAGAAAATGGTTGTGAACTAAAAAATTTTTTATACAAAACTACGCCACCTATACAGGTGGCGAACGCAATAGCTATTAAAAATAATCGCAATTTCATAACATATTCCTAAACACGCAGAAACTATAACCTGTTTTTTATAAAAACAAAATATCGGGAGTGGTTTCTTGTGTCCTGGACTTTAAAAAATCTTAATAAAGCAACACAGAACAGAAAAAGCTCCACTAAAAAATAGGTAGATTAACGTAATATTAATGCTTTTTGGTAATAAATGAAAGGTAGACAGTACTTATGTAATGCTCAGTAGCTATGCCAAGTAAAAAATTATTTTTTTTAAAAAATGCAATAATTTTAGCAATAATAATGATCTTTTCTTCCACTGAAGCTTTTGCGAAGATCAAAAGGCCACACGTTGGCAATCCTGCAAAAGCCATGAAAAATAAAGCTAAAAAAGCTGGAGGTAGCATCAAGAAAGGAGCTGCTAAGGCTGGAAAAATGGCTGGAGGGCTGATTGATAAAGGTCTAAGAATGGCTGGATTTAGGTCTCGCTCTGCTGATATGAAAAAAATTGCTCAAAATATTAAGCCATTCATTAAAGATATAAAGGCCTTACGTGCAAAACCAACGGATGAAAAACTTTTAAAAAAATTAACTCAAGGCGCTTTTGTTAACGAACTAAAAATTTTAGACGAGGATTGTCTAAATCCACTCGTTGTTGGTGCATCAATGGTGCCTCAGGTAGGGCCATTTATTGCTAACATTTGCGGCCAAGTAGGAAACGTTCATGCAAAGGTAGATGCAGCAATAGACAAAGCTGAGCGAGTTCAAGCAATGGCAAGAGATCCTGTAGGAACGGCAGCTAAGGCAATGGCTGGAGGAGATGATTCTGATGAGAACGAGAATGAGGATGATGATGAAAATGAGTAGAGTCAGTAAAACAATCATCCTGTACCATCCCTTTTGCACTAAAAATTTCAACATAATCCTTACATAAAACTTTTTTTCTAATTAAAAATCTTGTATATTGTTAGCACTGTAAGCAGATGAGTGCTAACAACTAAAAATACAAGGAGAAAACTATGTCACGTGTAATTGGAATAGACTTAGGTACAACAAATTCATGTGTTGCCGTTATGGAAGGTAGCACAGCAAAAGTTATCGAAAATACAGAAGGTGCGCGTACTACGCCTTCAATGGTGGCTTTTACTGAAAGTGGTGAACGCTTAGTTGGTCAACCAGCAAAACGCCAGGGAGTAACTAATCCTGAAAATACTTTATTTGCAATTAAGCGTTTAATCGGGCGTACATTTAACGACCCAATGACTCAAAAAGATATTGGATTGGTACCATATAAAATTATCTCAGGAGAAAATAAGGATGCATGGGTAGAAACTCGTGGTGAAAAATATAGCCCTAGCCAAATTAGTGCTTTTATTTTGCAAAAAATGAAAGAAACTGCAGAAAACTATTTGGGCGAAAAAGTTACCCAAGCTGTAATTACAGTTCCAGCACACTTTAACGATGCTCAACGCCAAGCTACTAAAGATGCTGGTCGCATTGCAGGTCTTGAAGTGTTACGCATCATTAACGAGCCAACAGCAGCAGCTTTAGCATATGGTCTTGAGAAAAAAGCAACAGGAACCTTCGTGGTTTATGATCTAGGTGGTGGAACTTTTGACGTTTCAATTTTAGAAATTGGCGATGGTGTATTTGAGGTAAAATCAACCAATGGCGATACATTCCTGGGTGGTGAAGATTTTGACTCAAGAATTATTGATTGGTTAGCAGATGAATTTAAAAAAGATCAATCAATCGATTTGCGTAAAGATAAATTAGCCTTACAACGCTTAAAAGAAGCAGCAGAAAAAGCAAAAATTGAGCTTTCTAACTCTGTACAAACTGATATTAACTTACCATTTATTACAGCAGATGCTAGTGGTCCAAAGCATTTAAATATTAAATTAACTCGTGCAAAGTTTGAATCGTTAGTTGAAGAATTGGTACAACGTACGGTAGAACCATGTAAGGCAGCCTTGCGTGATGCTGGCATTCAACTTAACCAAATTGATGAAGTGATTTTGGTAGGTGGTATGAGCCGTATGCCAAAAATTATTGAAACAGTGAAGCAACTTTTTGGACGTGAACCTAACCGTGGGGTAAATCCTGATGAAGTTGTTGCAATTGGCGCAGCAATCCAAGGTGGCGTTTTAAAAGGCGATGTTAAGGATGTGTTGTTACTTGACGTAACTCCTTTGTCACTAGGTATTGAAACTCTTGGTGGAATTTTTACAAGGTTAATAGAAAGAAATACAACAATACCCACTCGTAAAAGCCAAGTGTTTTCAACAGCTGACGACAGTCAAACCGCAGTAACAATTCGCGTATTCCAAGGTGAACGCGAAATGGCTGCTGATAACAAAATTTTGGGTCAGTTTGATTTAGTCGGTATTCCAGCAGCACCACGTGGTATGCCACAAATAGAAGTAACTTTTGACATTGATGCTAACGGTATTGTTCAAGTTTCAGCTAAAGATAAGGCAACGAACAAAGAACAACAGATTCGCATTCAAGCTTCAGGTGGTTTATCGGAAGCTGATATTCAGCGTATGGTAAAAGAAGCAGAAGCAAATGCGGAGGAAGATAAAAAACGCAAAGAGATAATTGAAATTAAAAATCATGGGGATGCATTAGTGCACTCTACAGAAAAGTCATTAGCTGAGTTTGGTTCTGCGGTTTCTCCTGAAGAAAAAGGTCAAATTGAGGCTGATTTAGCCGCAGTAAAAGAAGCTTTAGCATCAGAAAATGCAGAAGACATTCAAGCTAAAATCCAGACTTTAGTGCAGTCATCAATGAAACTTGGTGAGGCAGCTTATAAAGCATCTCAGGCAACTCAAACACCTGAAAGTGGTGAATCAAAAGGTCCTGAAGGCGAAAATATTATTGATGCTGAATATGACCTAAAAGAAGACGAACGCAAAAATGGCTAATAGCTAAAAAATTGTGGGTGAAAAATGGATCCCCTCCTTCGAGGGGATGACAAGTAAACAGTAGTGATACAGCCTCTTTCAGTGTCATTCCCGCGTAGGCGGGAATCTAAAAATTATGATCATTTTGAAATGGTTTATTTATAGCTAAAAAATTGATTAAACGTAATATTTTATAATTTTAAAGCATTTTTTTGTAATTCAAATAATTCAGCAGCGCCTTTTTGTGCCACAGAAAGCATTTCCATTAATTGTTCTACTTCAAACGCTTGCTTTTCTGCGCATGCCTGTACTTCTATAATTTTACCGCTAGCGGTAAGTACAAAATTTGCATCAACCTCTGCCGAAGAATCTTCGTGGTAATTCAAATCAAGTAAAATACCCTGACTGCTGATTCCGCATGAAATCGCAGCAACTTGGTCTATAAACGGTAAAGAAGAAATTTGTTTCTTAGAAATCATACGCTGTACAGCCTGGTAAAGAGCTACATAGGCTCCGGTGATACTAGCGGTACGGGTTCCTCCATCAGCTTGTAAAACATCACAATCTATTCTTATTTGTCGTTCACCCAAAGACTTAAGGTCAACAATGGCACGCAAACTACGACCAATTAAGCGTTGAATTTCTTGTGTTCTTCCCGATTGCTTACCTTTGGCTGCTTCGCGTTCCATTCTATCGTGAGTTGAACATGGCAACATACCGTATTCCGCAGTAATCCAGCCTGCTCCTGTATTGCGCAAAAATGGTGGGACTTTATCTTCCACTGTGGCTGTGCATAAAACATGGGTATCACCAAATTTTACAAAACATGAACCATGGGCGTGTTTAGCAAAGCCAGGACCTAAAAAAATGGGACGAAGTTCGTTAGCTAGTCGTTTATCAAGACGCATGATGATAATAGATTATTAGTTTTCTTTCTAAGACTACCTGGAAACAATGGCATTAGAAAAGCAAAAACACCCGCATATAAGTTTTTTATATACGAGTGCTTCTATGAGTTTTAGTCTTATTTTACTGCTGCTACTTCAGCAGTTTTTGGTGCTTCTATATTACCAGCGGCATCTTTATTTGCATCGCCAGCAGGTTTTTCTTCTACTTTTTTACCAGCAGCATCATCTTTTACTGTTACTGCAGCAGGTTTTTCTTCTACTTTCTTAGCGTTAATATCAACAGTAGCTGGTTTCTCGACGCCAGTAGGTTTGTCGGTAACACCTACAGCTGGTCCTATAGCCAACGGAGTTGTACTTGGCGGATTTAAACTACTAGTAGTAGTAACAACCACCTCTCCTTTCCCATTCATAACCAATTTTGCATCTATTGTAACACCGTTTGGTGCTGCATCAAGTGTCGCCAATACTGGAGCTGGTGCTAATGGTGCAGCAACCACAGGTGTAGGTGCCGCTACAGCCGCCGGCAATTGTGATTCAACAGCTGGGATAGAGGACGGAGATAATCCTGGAACTTCATGCTGTGCTGCAGGAGCAGGTACATCAAATAAATCAACCGGCAGTAATTCACTTTCTACTGGCGCAGCAACAGGCTGTTGTTTACTTGCTTGTAGAGCTGCTATTTCTGCTTGCGCTTTAACTAAAGCATCTGTTTGTTCTTGTGTCAGCGGAGCATTTTGTTTTTTTGCTAATTTTGCAGCTTTTAAAGCGGCAGTACTTTCATCTGACAAACCGTCTGCTTTTGTTTTTTTAACTTTAGCGACTGGTGCTGCTGGAACACTAGCTGGACTTGCTGCTGCTTCAGCGCGTAGTCTTACTTTCTCATCTTTTAGTACTTTCAACGCTTGCAAAGCTGCAACTTGGTCTGGAGTTAATTCTGCTTCTGTCGCTCCTGCCGCTTGTGCTGCCCTTGCTGATGCTAAATCATCTGCTTGCTTCTTAGTTAATGCTGGTTTTGCTTTCTTAGCTGGCGCCAAAGGAGCTGCTGCTTCAACTGTAACAACAGTAGGATTTACAACTGCTGTAGCATCTTCAGTCAGCTTATTAGCGACAAGAGCTGCAACTAAAGCTTCTGCTCTTTTATCAGGTACACCATCCACAATGTCTTTTACAGCTTGAGCCTCTGCTTCTTTGTTTTTTTCAGCTTCGCTAGGAGCCATTGGCACACCAACTTGTACTTGTTGCCCAGCATGTTGTGTAGGATCCAGTACTACTGGGGTTGTAGGGTTAACTTGCAGCAATTGACCGCCTGCATTAACTACTGGCACACCAACTTGCGCTTGTGGAGTTGTCACTGGCGCAAGCACTGGTAGTTGTGGTGCAGCGTGTGTAGGATCTAGTACTACTGGGGTTGTTGGATTAGCTTGCAGCAATTGACCGCCTGCATTAACTACTGGCACACCAACTTGCACTTGTGGTGCCGGAGTAACTAAAGCACTTGCATCATGTTGTGCAGGTACTAATAGTTGAGGAGCTGTCACTGGCACTTGTACTTGTGGTGCTGCTAGGGGTGCCTGTTGTTGTACTGTTGCAGCAGGAAGTAGTCCTGAAGCTAAAACACTTGCATCATGTTGTGCAGGATCTAGTTTAAATGTTGGTAAATTAACTGGCGCTGACATTGATGGTAGTTGTGGTGCTACTAACGAAGAGCTAAACATACATGCTGATGCTACGCTCAAAAATAGTGAATATTTAAGTGACTTCATAATTAAAACCTATTAATGATTATTACCTAATATCTGTTTTAGGCTAAAAACATTAATTTTTAGTTAAATCATTATTTTTATTTATGAAATTGCAAAAAATTTTTCATACATTAGAAAATTAAGAAATGAAAATAAATTACAGTTGTTTGTGGAATTATTAACCAATTATAAATAATAAAATTATAAAATGTTTATATAAAATATATAAACGCATTGAATGATATACACAGAAAATACCATATTTTTAACAAAAATACAGGAAAGTGAGTTAATTGCTAATTGGCAAGAATCTTACAACCCCAAGTACTGTGAAGATTTATTATTAGCATTTAAACCCTTAGTACTAAATGTTGTCAAAAAATATAAATATTACGGAATTAGCCATGAGGATTTAATACAAGAAGCATGGCTTGGCATATGCATGGCACTAGAAAGGTATGATTCTAGCCGAGAAGTACGGTTCTCTAGCTACGCCAAATGGTGGATTAACGCCTACTGCCAAGATTACGTTATGCGCAATTGGTCCATTGTAAGGGTTGGTACTACTAGAATTCATAAAAAATTATTTTTTCAACTGCGTTATCAAAAAAACAAACTGGAAAACGGTAATGACACATATTTCAGTATTAAAACTGCAACTGTAATAGCTAAAAAGTTGCAAACCACAACTCCTGAAGTGCTTTTTATGAACGATAGACTAATGCAAAAAGATAAGTATCTTGATCAAAAAATTAACAATAATTTTGAAACAACTTTTATTGATATGCTAATGGATGAAGATTCTTCAATAGAAAATATATTAATTAATAGGCAAAGACAAAATGCTTATGCAGCTATGCAACAAAAATTTTATAAATTTCTAGAAGCAAAAGAGCTAGATATTTTAATCAAGCATCGAATTCAAACTCCAGCTCAAACCTTAGAGGAAATCAGTTTACATTACGGAATTACCAAGGAAAAAATTCGCCAAATAGAAAAAAGGGCCTTAAGAAAACTACAAAAAGCTTTGATGAAATACGGTATTAGAACACTAGAAGATTGCTAAATTACGACAAATAAACAAAGCAAACATGGAGGCCGGGACCGGAATCGAACCGACATTCAAGGATTTGCAATCCTCTGCATAACCATTCTGCCACCCGGCCATTTTGCTTTTTGTCAAAGGGCTATTGACTTGTATATAATGAATACACAAGTTTACAGCAAAAGGTCAAGGGATGCGTGTTCATAGATTAGATCCAATTCAAAATGCGCGCACCAATATGGTACTTTCTCAATTAAAGCCAAATGGCGTTATTGACCGCACAATTCTGAACATTTTGAATAATGTTCCTAGAGAGAATTTTATTCCTGTTAATTCATTTTCTATTGCTTATGCAGATGCGCCAATATTTTATGATATTCCGGGGCGTTATATTTTTGCACCACAAACCCTTGGTTTGTTTTTGCAAAATCTAAATTTAGCCACAAATGATAAAGTTTTAGTTGTTGGTGGCAACTATGGTTATACTGCCACAGTGCTATTTGAGCTTGTTTGCCAAGTTTTTGTAACCGAACCGCAGCCCACTTTTTTGTCTAAATGTCGAGAAAAGTTAAAAAAACATAATACGGTTATTGAACCTAGGCAGTTAAATTTAGGATTACCAGAACATGGGCCTTATCAAGCAATTATTGTTGAAGTTGGATTAAAAGAAATACCCACAGCAATAAGCGACCAACTTGTTAATAACGGCAGAATCGCCATATGTCTTGCTAATGGTGAATCAAAACTAAGCAAAGGATGTGTATTCCAAAAAAACTTAGAAAACTTGAATTTAGTTGTAACATTTGAAACCAACATGCCCCTATGTCCAGATATTGAAGAGCTTGAAAAATTTAATTTTTAACTAGCAAATTTTAGCCACTCTAGTTTGTTATAACAAAGAAGCTATAGGGTCTTTTTTCTCTCTTGCAACAAGGCTTTGACGCTGTCTACAATGTTGATGGTGGATAGAGCATAGAGTAAGGGTTTTTCCTTTTTGTGACTCTTTATTAAATCAAGGTAAATATGAAATACAAAATTATTTTTCTGTCAGCTTCGCTGCTATTTTCAACTTCGTATTCTGTAACTGTTCGTGACGCTTTAATTGCGGCTTATAAAAACAACAAAGAATTGTTGGTGACTCGTCAGGCAATTATCGCAAAGCATGAATCTATTGTGCAGGCAAAGGGTGGATTTAGGCCAAAAATTGATGCAAAACTAACTAGTTCAATTTCAAAAAATATGCCGACACAAAATGCTGCTGGAGTACATCATTATAACTTTGACAGAAGCAAGGGAGGTTCAATTACGGCAAGCCAAAACCTTTTCAGAGGTGGTTCTGATTTAGCTGGTGTTAAAAAGACAGAACACGATATTTTAAATTTTTGGGCGCAATTACAGGACAAAGAGCAAGAAATTTTTTTAAACGTGATTAAGGCATACCTAAATTTATATGCAAAATTTGCATCCGTTGAAGTATATAAGGCAAACTTAGCCTTTACTAAGCAGCAATTTGATTCAGCAAGTACTAAGCGTTCAATTGGAGAGGAAACTCTAACACAAGAATCGTTAGCCGAAGCAAAATTCATGGAAGCTCAATCTAAACTTGAGAGTGGTATAGCAGAGTTAGAAGCAGCCAAAGCAGGTTTTGAACAATTAACTGGTATGGTGGCGCCTGAATATGTGGACCACCCTAAAGAATTAATTGATGTTCCTGCATCTGCTGAGCTTTTGCAAGAAGTGGCCTTAAAAGAAAATCCCAAAATTACTCAAGCAGTTGAATCGTTAGCTTCTGCAAAGCAAGATAAAAAAGTTCAAACCGGTGCTTTGCTACCTTCGCTTGATTTACAGGCATCAACTTCCAAAGATATTGTTAAAAGTAAGCTATCTCAACAAGGGTTTAGTAGGAAGGATAGAAATATGAAGTATGATAATCGGGTCGATTTATCACTTACAATACCATTGTACGATGCGGGAGTTAATCGCTCGAAAAGAAGACAGTCTAGCGAAACTATTATTCAAAATCGCCTTAGCGTTGAAAAAACTCAGCAAGATCTTGTAAGAGATTGTAAACAAGCATACCGCGCATATGTGGCGGCAAAAACTAATATGGAAAACACTGCTAAACAGGTTAAAGCCCAAGAAGTAGCAGTTGAAGGCACAACCCAGGAAATGGACGCTGGTACCAAGATTATGCTGGACGTTTTAAATGCTCAATCGCAATTACTGCAAGCAAAACTTGATTTAATAAATGCCACACAAAACTATTATACCTACTTGTACCAAATACTGTCGTTACAAGGTAAACTGACAGCTACAGGATTAGATTTGCCGGTAGAAATCTTTAATCCTGAAGCAGACTATAACGAAGTTAAGGGCTATTTTTAGTAGGTTAACAAATATCTAAGAGATGACTTATGATTTTGCATAAAAAACTGTTAAAAACTACTCTAAAGGCATTTTCTTTAATTGAAATGTCGATTGTTTTGGTGGTAATTGGTATTATCGCTGGGGCGGTTTTTAAAGGACAGGAGTTGTTGGAAAGCGCTAAGTTGCGTTCTGTTACTCAAGATTTTCAGCACTATGCTTTATCTGTCAGTGTGTATCAAGAAACTTATCAGGCTTTACCAGGAGATGACCCTAAAGCAACTTCATACTTTGCAAATACTCAAGATGGTGACGGCAATGGTCAAATTGGCGAAGCTGAAGCTGATCTGTTTTGGCAACATTTAGGTAAATCTTTAATTATTAATACTGATAAAGCGCCAAGCTCAAAATTAGGTGGACGTTACAAGGTGGTATTTCAGCCATCTGCCGATATGTCAGGGCACTGGTTCATGCTTTCAAAAGAAGATGATTCTGGCTTACTTACTCCAAAACAAGCGCAATCTCTTAAGAATAAAATTGATCAAGGGAATAATTCAACTAACCCAAGCCAAGGACAATTAATAGTGAAAGATGCAAAGAATTCTCCGGGTCGTTGTATTAGTGGAGACCATTTAAATTTGGCAACCACAACGGCTGATTGCATTGTTTACTACAAATTTTAAAATATGTCACATGGTTGGTTAATTCTTGATAAGCCTGTTGGTATAACATCAACCCAAGCTGGCGGAGCAATCAAAAGGATATTTAAGCAAAAAAAAATTGGCCACGCTGGAACGCTTGACCCTTTTGCATGTGGGGTTTTGCCATTAGCCTTAGGTGAGGCTACCAAAACCATGCCATTTTTAATGAGCAATTCAAAAACTTATAAATTCACCCTTGTATTTGGCAGTCAAACTTCATCAGGTGATACTGAAAGTGAAATAGTGGCACAATCAGATTACCGTCCTACTTTATCAAACTTACAACTGGCATTGCCTTTTTTTACTGGTATGATTTGGCAAATCCCCCCCACCTACTCGGCAATTAAAATTAAAGGAAAACCAGCCTACGCAAGAACACGAGCTGGGGAAACTGTTGTTATGTCACCCAGGCAAGTTGAAATTAAAAAGTTAACATTAGATAGCTATGATGGCGAAGTTGCAGTGCTAACTGTTGACTGTGGAACAGGGACTTATGTACGTACGTTAGGCCAAGACATTGCCATTTATCTTGGTGCAGTAGGTCACTTATCACAACTGCAGCGTACGCGAGTAGGATTATTCACAATCGAGCATGCAATTTCACTGGAAAATATTCAAAAAATCAGCGATAATTCCCGTCAAGGCGTTTTGTTGCCGATTGGAGCTGTTCTGGACGACATCCCGGCAGTATCTGTATCGCCACAAGAGGCTGTGAAGATCCGGCAAGGCCAAGCAATTGCAATGATTAAGGGAGATTCCTTAAAAGTTTCAGCCTGGTATGATAACCAAATTATTGCAATTGGCCATGTGCGTGAAAATTTATTTTACCCGGGTCGTGTGTTTAACATTTAAAAATAAAGGAATATCCGATGTCGATTAGTCCAGAACGTAAACAAGAAGTTATTAAAGAATTTGCAACTAAAGAGGGCGATACTGGTTCACCTGAGGTGCAAGTTGCAATCATTTCCGAACGCATTAGAAATCTTTCCGAACATATGCAACAACACAAGCATGACTTGCACTCCCGCCGTGGATTGCTCATGCTAGTTGGTCAGCGTCGTCGTTTGCTTGATTATTTAAAGCGCGTTGAAGATAACCGTTATCAAGTGTTGATTAAACGCTTGAACATTCGTCGTTAATTTTTTTGTGGAATTATTTCAGATTGTTTCAAACAAATCTTTATGCTTCCAAATTATCGATGGAAGGGCATGCATGTGCCCTTCCATTTTTTTATATTTTAACCATTAAGGAATTTTATGTTTAATATCGTACGTGAAGAAATTGAATGGGCTGGCCGTAAGTTAGTACTTGAAACTGGAAAAGTGGCGCGTCAAGCGGATGGCGCGGTAATGGTAACTTATGGTGGGACCACTGTATTATGTACTGTGGCTGCACAAAAAAAGGCTAAGCCTGACATTGATTTTTTCCCATTAACGGTTCACTACCAAGAAAAAACCTTTGCAACTGGTAAAATTCCTGGTGGGTTTTTAAGACGTGAAGGCAAACCGGCTGATTCTGAAGCTTTGAAATCACGGTTAATTGACCGCCCCATTCGTCCATTATTTCCAAGTAATTTCCATAACGAAGTGCAAATTATTTGTACAGTTTT
Organism: Candidatus Finniella inopinata; assembly: GCA_945860985.1. GTDB lineage: Bacteria > Pseudomonadota > Alphaproteobacteria > Paracaedibacterales > CAITNM01 > CAITNM01. The sequence continues at coordinate 9,175 of CAMASM010000001.1, read as the reverse complement.
GGCCTACGATTTTGAAAATGATACTGACATTACTGCATTAATAGGTGCGTCTGCGGCTTTAGCCTTAGCTGGCGTACCATTTGCTGGACCTGTTGGTGCGGCACGCATTGGTTATATCAATAATGAATTGGTCCTTAACCCAATCCGCGAAGCAATGAAAGATTCAAGTTTAGACTTAGTGGTGGCTGGTACTAAAGAAGGTGTGCTGATGGTTGAATCAGAAGCTAAAGAATTGCCAGAGTCAGTCATGTTAAGCGCTTTAGAGCTAGGCCATGCTGCTTTTCAGCCGGTAATTAAGATGATTGAAAAACTTGCTAAAAGTGCGGGTAAGCCTCAGTGGGAAACTCCAAAACCATGGCCTGAAGAAGTAGAAATCTCTAAAAAAGTAACTAAGATTGCTGAAAAAACTTTGCGTAAAGCCTATGGCATTAAAATTAAGCAAGACCGTTATATAGCGATTGATGCAGCTAAAGAAGCGGTAAATGAAGGGCTTGCTGATTATGTGCAATCTCACCCCAAACTAGTTGAGAATGCATTTAAAAAACTGCAATCAGATATTTTGCGTGGCGATATTTTAACTGACGCCAAACGCCTTGATGGCCGTAAGTTAGATGAAGTTCGTCAAATCGTCGCTGAAGTTGGTATTTTACCGCGTGCACATGGTAGTGCATTATTTACTCGTGGTGAAACGCAAGCATTAGTAGTGGCTACTCTTGGCACAGGTAAAGATGAGCAAATGATTGACGCTTTGGAAGGCGAATACAAAGAACGCTTCTTGTTACATTACAACTTCCCGCCATATTCAGTGGGCGAAACTGGCCGTATGAGTGGCGTTGGCCGTCGTGAAATTGGCCATGGAAAGTTAGCTTGGCGGGCAATCAACCCATTATTGCCAACAAAAGAACAATTCCCATACACAATTCGCGTAGTTTCAGAAATTACTGAATCAAACGGATCATCTTCAATGGCGACTGTTTGCGGCACTTCGCTCGCATTAATGGATGCTGGAGCGCCAATGAGTAAATCCATCGCTGGTATTGCTATGGGATTGATCAAAGAAGGTAAGAAATACGCAGTGCTTAGCGACATATTAGGGGATGAGGATCACTTAGGAGATATGGACTTTAAAGTAGCAGGTACTGTAGATGGTATTACAGCTTTGCAAATGGATATTAAAATTACCAGCATCACTCACCCAATTATGGAAGAGGCTTTAACTCAAGCTAAGCAAGGCAGATTACATATTTTAGGTGAAATGTCAAAAGCAATTGAGTACTCACGTAGTCAATTAAGCGATTATGCGCCAAAAATGACAAGCTTTAAAATTAATCCAAATAAAATTCGTGAAGTAATCGGTTCTGGAGGAAAAGTAATTCGTGAAATCTGCGAAACTACAGGTGCTAAAGTTGACATTGAAGACGATGGCCAAGTTACTGTTGCAGGAATCACTCAAGAATCAATGGATGCTGCTGTAAAAATGATTCAAGCTATAGCCTTAGATCCAGAAATTGGCGCTATTTATGAAGGAAAAGTTGTAAAAACTACTGACTTTGGTGCGTTTGTGAACTTTATGGGGCGTGATGGTTTGGTGCACATTAGTGAGCTAGCACAATCTAGAGTTAATAAAACTGAGGATGTAGTTAAGGTTGGTGACGTAGTACAAGTGAAAGTACTAGGCCTAGATGATCGTGGTAAAATTAAGCTAAGTATGAAAGCTGTTAACCAAGGTTAAATATCTTTAGCAAATACATAAAAAAACTAGAGTGTTTACTTGTAGTAAACACTCTTTTTTTGAAAAGGAACTAACCAAGTTATTAGTTAGTTCCTGTTTTAGTTTGAAAGATTTTTAAAACGGTACGTCGTCGTTTAGTTCATCAAAATGATTTGGCAAAGCGCCAGCCTGATCATCAGCAGTATTATCTCCGCTGCTATTATTTCGACCATCTAGCATGGTTAATTCCCCACGGAAACGTGAAATAACTACTTCGGTGGTATATCGTTCAACATTATTTGTATCAGTCCATTTGCGGGTTTGAAGGCTTCCTTCAACATAAACCTTGCTACCTTTGCGCAAATATTTTTCTGCTAAATCTGTTAAGCGCTCGTTGAAAATGGCTATACGATGCCATTCTGTACGGTCCTTGCGTTCGCCTGTTTGTTTATCTTTCCAGCTTTCACTAGTTGCAATTGAAAACGAAGCTATCTTTGTTCCATCTTGAGTGCTGCGAATTTCAGGATCACGACCTAAATTTCCAACTAAAATTACTTTATTTACTGAGCCAGCCATATTTGCCCTTTTCTTGAGAAAAATTTATAGTGACACCAGTTAACAGAAATATCTATGAGTTGGCAACATGGAAGTAGCATTTTTTATTAGTGCTAATGCAGCAGGACATATAAAAAAAATTCTTGAAAATGAAGCTATGGGAAGCCGTTTGCGTGTTTCTGTTAAAGGTGGAGGGTGCTCAGGATTTTCTTATAATTTTTTAATTGATAACGAAACAACACTTGATGATAAAATTTTCACTAAAGATGATATTGAGGTAGTTACTGATTTTATTTCACTGGGTTTACTGAATGGTTCAGAGCTAGATTATGTTGTAGACCTTTCTGGGGCAAGATTTGTAATTAAAAATCCTAATGCTGTCTCTGCTTGTGGCTGCGGGAATTCTTTTTCTATTTAGGTTTGTATGCAATTTTTAATAAATTCTTAATTGGTACTATGGTATTTATGAATATAAGAACAGTTCTTCAGATATTACTTCAAGGTATCATTCTAAAGCCCTTAAGGATGCCAATGGCGAAGCTATGTCTGCTTTCTTGGATGGAGCCAAGGCGGGTGGCCCACCCATATAGGGCGGGGGTGGGGGATGGTAACACTTACCATCAAAAAGTTAATAAATTCTTAAGCAAAGAAAATAAATTTTTTAAATTTGGTCAGGTGATATGAAAGTTATTACCTGGAACGTTAATTCGGTTAGAGCTCGTTTGCCTCATGTTGAATTGTTTCTTAAAGAGCAACAACCTGACGTGTTACTCTTGCAGGAATTAAAATGTGAAGAACATGCTTTTCCAGCATCACTGCTAGATTTTGGCTATAACTGCGCCCTTTTTGGCCAAAAAACTTACAATGGAGTGGCAATTTTATCTAAACACCCAATTGAAGATATTCAAAACGGCATTCCCAATTTTGAGGATACTGCGGCCCGCTACGTAGAAGCATTCACTGGTGGGGTTAGGGTCGCAAGTGTGTATGTGCCTAACGGTCAGGAAATAGATTCAAAAGCCTATCATTACAAATTAGATTTTCTAAATGCTCTTTATTCCCATTGTAAAACCCTTTTAGGGTTTGATGAACGATTGGTAATTGGTGGAGATTTTAATATCGCACCAAGTGATGAAGATGTTTGTAATCCAGCTGCTTGGCAAGGGCAAGTGCTGTGCAGTCAACTTGAGCGGGATGCCTGGCGTAAAATTACTTACTTAGGTTTGGCAGATGCTGTAAAGGATTCTACAACGGGTGCAATGCCTTATACTTGGTGGGATTATCGTAAGGGTGCATTTGCAAAGGATGATGGTCTTCGTATCGATCATTTGCTATTATCGCCTAATGCGGCAGATGCTTTAAAAACGACTAAAGTACATAAGAATATGCGTGGATTAGAACGGGCGTCAGACCATGCGCCGGTTGAGTGTGTGTTAACAATTTAAGGGGGAAATGTGACAATTTCATTAAAGGAAGTCTCAAATATTGCCAAGTTATCTAAGATACGTTTGGACGAATCTGAAAGTTTGCGTATGCAATCTCAATTAGATGGTATTTTTGGCTGGATTGACCAACTAAGTGAAATTGATGTTAGTTCGGTTGATTTGCACGATTTACCAAAATCTCAAATGCAAGAACGTGATGATGTGGTGACTACCTTTAATCAATTAAAAGATGTTACTCAAAATGCCCCGCAGTTAGCCCACGATATGTATGCAGTACCGAAAGTTGTTGAGTAAGGAATAGTTATGGATACCAAAATTACATTAACCCAAGCTAAGCAGATGCTTACTAAAAAAGAATGTTCTGCTAAAGAGCTGGTACAGTCATTTATTGATAAGGCAACTTCTAAAAAGCAGCTGAATTGTTTCATTACGGAAACTTTTGAAAGTGCAATTGCCGCTGCTGAACAAGCAGACCAACGTATTGCTAATGGTAATGCTTTACCCCTTGATGGTTTGCCTATTGCTAATAAAGACTTGTATTGCACAAAAGGTGTGCGCACTACGGCAGGTTCAAACATTTTGAAAAATTTTGTGCCTCCTTACGAATCAACCGTATCAGGTAATTTGCAAAAAGTTGGTGCTATCAGTATTGGTAAGTTGAATATGGATGAGTTTGCCATGGGATCAGCTAATTTAAATAGCGCTTATGGTCCTGTAATTAACCCATGGCGTTCTAGTTTAGAGCCTGAGAAAAATTTTGTTCCGGGGGGGTCTTCAGGGGGGTCAGCTGCAGCAGTTGCGGCAGGACTATGTTTGGGAACAACAGCTTCTGATACTGGCGGATCAATTCGTCAACCTGCAGCATTTTGCGGTATTACCGGTATTAAGCCAACCTATGGTTTATGTTCTCGCTGGGGAATGGTGGCTTTTGCTTCTTCTTTAGATCAAGCTGGACCAATGTCACATACAGTTTCTGACTGTGCTCTAATGTTGCAACATATGGCAGGGCATGATGAAAAAGATGCCACCAGCTTAAATGTTAGCATACCTGATTATTTTGCTAATTTAAAACCAGCTGGCAAAGGATTGCGTGTTGGTTTACCAAAAGAATACCTTGAAGGTTTAAACGAAGAAGGTATGGCTTTATTACAAAAAGGGGTGTCTTGGCTTAAAGATGCAGGTGCTGAGGTTGTTGAGATTTCATTAAAAACCACAAAGTATGCTTTGCCTACTTACTACATTATTGCTCCGGCAGAAGCTTCATCAAATTTAGCACGTTACGATGGTGTACGTTATGGTGCACGAGTGGATGGCGCGTCTTTAGATGATCTATACTACAATACCCGTCAGACAGGTTTTGGTAATGAAGTAAAGCGTCGTATCATGATTGGAACTTACGTACTTTCTGCCGGTTACTATGATGCTTATTATACCCGTGCTCAAAAAGTTAAAAAATTGATTGCTAATGATTTTGATCAAGCTTTTACAAAAGTTGATGTAATCATAACGCCAACCACTCCAAGCGCTGCTTTTGGCTTGAATGACCCTAATGATGATCCAGTGGCGATGTATCTTAATGATATTTATACAGTTACAGTTAATTTGGCTGAGCTACCAGGTATTTCAATTCCAGCGGGACTTTCTAATAATGGTATGCCTTTAGGCTTGCAATTAATTGGGCCAAAGCTATCAGAGCAATTGCTATTTAATGTGGGGCTAACCCTGGAAAAAGCTGCGGAATTCCCTCATTTTAAAGCTGCATAAGGACAAAATACTATGGAAAATTTAGTAAAAGGACAGACTGGTCTATGGGAAGTTGTTATTGGACTTGAAGTTCATGCCCAGATTTCTTCAAAAGCTAAGTTATTTTCAGGGGCATCAGCAGTATTTGGTGCTGATCCTAATACGCAGGTAACTTATCTTGATGCTGGTATGCCTGGCATGTTACCAATTCTAAACAAATTTTGCGTGGATCAGGCAATTAAAACGGGACTTGGTATAAATGCTACGGTTAACCGCGTTTCAATTTTTGATCGTAAAAATTATTTTTATGCTGATTTACCATTAGGTTACCAAATTTCTCAGCTCTACTACCCTATTGTTACAGGTGGTTATGTAGACATCGATTTAGAAAATGGTAAAAATAAGCGAGTCAATGTTACCAGACTTCACCTAGAGCAGGATGCTGGTAAAAGTACCCATGATTTGCATCCTAGTCTTTCATATATTGATTTCAATAGGGCAGGCGTAGCCCTAATGGAAATTGTTTCTGAACCGGAAATAAACTCGTCTCAAGAAGCTATGGCATATGTTAAAAAATTGAGATCAATTTTACGTTATTTAGGTTCATGTGATGGTAATATGGAACAAGGTAGTCTTAGGGTAGATGCAAATGTTTCATTGCATAAGCCAGGCACACCGTTTGGTACCCGTGCTGAAATTAAAAACGTTAACTCTGTGCGGTTTTTGGGCCAAGCAATTGAATACGAAATTGCCCGCCAGTTAGAAATAATTGAAAGTGGTGGGGTAATTGTTCAAGAAACTCGACTGTTTGACCCTAGTCGTGGTGAAACTCGTTCTTTGCGTAGCAAAGAAGATGCAATGGATTATCGTTATTTCCCTGATCCTGATTTGCGTCCAGTCGTTTTAGATGAGGCTCGCATCGAAGCTATCCGTCTTAATATGCCAGAATTACCAGATGCGAAGCGTGGGCGTTTTATTAAGGAATTTGCTTTAAGTGAGTATGACGCTAATGTCCTAGTAGCAGAAAAAGAAGTGGCAGATTTTTATGAAAAAATTACTGCTGCAGCTAAAGGTAATGGCGCTGCAAAACTAATTGCTAATTGGCTGATTGTTGAAGTTTTTGCGGTAATGAATCGCGATAATAAGACAATTGATAATCTACCGTTTGCACCTAATCATTTGGCTGAGCTTGTTGATCTTATTATAGATGGCACAATTTCAGGAAAAATTGCCAAAGATGTTTTTGCTAAAATGTGGGAAAGCGGCAAAGCTCCTGCACAATTGGTTGAAGAACTTGGTCTAAAGCAGGTTTCTGATACTGGCGTTATTGAAAAGGCAGTAGATGAAGTAATTGCTGCTAATGCTGCACAAGTAGAGCAGTATCGTGCTGGTAAAGAGCAGGTGTTTGGCTTTTTAGTAGGGCAAGTTATGAAAGCACTGCAGGGTAAGGCTAACCCAGGTGTTGCTAATCAAATTCTTAAAGATAAATTAGGACAGTAGAAATAATCCCGGTGTTTCTGCTGGGATTTTCGATATTTATAGTTTTTGTAAACGTTTTCTTAATAATTTTAAGCGTATTCTAAAGTCAACTCAGAAATACTAAGTAGGCTTAGAATGGCTAAATTTAAAATAATAACCCTTGCAGCTGTTGCGTTATTGTTCACAGTTCATGCTGCTGAGAAGGGTGCTAAGGAAGAAAATGCCCCTGGAGGCATGGAGTTATTAAAAAAAGATCAGGAATTAATTGACACTCTAGAGGCTAAAAGTAAAGAGAGTGGCGGTAATCCAGTAATTAAGGAATTACAAACTCTTGCCGAAGAAATGAAAGAATTAAATAATCAACGTCACCAAATGCATGAAGCAACTAGACAATACGAAAAGGCCTTCGACATATTTTCAAAAGGTATAGAAAAGAACATTGAAAAAGTGAACCAGGTTGTTGAAGCCCAAGCAGACGCTGCAATTGATGCTGCCAAAACTCAGGAAAAAAACGCAAAAATGAAGGCGTTATTAGACGGTGAACAAGAACCAGCAACCAAGAAGCAAAAAACTGAATAATAACTGGAGCGGGCGAAGGGATTCGAACCCTCGACCCCAACCTTGGCAAGGTTGTTTTTATAGCCGTAAACCTTCTTATTTTCTGCTATTCCTCACTATAATTTTTTTGTTAAATAGCTTGTAATTAGCATCACATCTAAAGGGGACTCGACATTATATCTTCTTCTCTTTTTTTTATTTCTTTGAGGTTTATTTCTTCAACACCAAGAACCTCCAAGACTTGAAGAAAAAAGCCTGCAGTAAAAGTTCCTTGTCTGATTCTTTTAGCTAAAGTATTAGGTTTAATTCCCAGCTGCTGTGCCAAATCAGTTGATTTTATCAAGGCACGTCCCATCTCACGTTGTAGTGTTTTTTGTGCATAGAATTTCCATTTTTTTTCAGTGTCTGGCCCCATAGTAATGTCCTCAAGAAGGAATTATTAAACATAACATTCCTGATTTTCCTAGGCAAACAGAGGTTTTGACCAAAAAATAAGGTACCGCAATAAAAATCACCCAGAAGTACCTGTTGTAATTTATAAGGACTAATAGTATAAATAAATAACCAATCATCCCCTAAGGATTTTTCTTGTGAAACCTATAAAACCACAGAAATATGACAGAAACCTCATAAAATGGTTCAAAGGTATGAGAAACCGCTTTAAAGTACCTCTTTTCCTTTTGGTTTTTACCTTGCTGATTTTGGGGATGGGCTTTTTTATTAACAGCCTGATTAGCCGTTCTTAAGCAGTCACATTAGCTATCTCTTTGTATAAATTGGCGCTCAGATAATACTTTGAATACAAGGATTTTCTTGTGTGTAACTCCTGATTATGCTGAGAGTCTCTATTGACATCCCTTTGCATAATTCGTACATTACCCTCGACAATCAGGCGTGGCAATGGAAAGATTATGTCTGCCAATTCTCTTTCAGGAAAAACAAAAAGGCAGTTTAAATGAAAGATAGTCCAGCTGAAACTCTGTCTTTCATTTGCTTAGTAACCAGCAATCTTTTTTATGTATGCGGAGAATTGCTGGGACAGGTAAAAAATTTAGAAAAAGCTTGTGCCTGTGCCAATAATTACTCTCCAGATGATCTGACGGAACTAAAAGAATGCATTCAAAAAAATATAGAAATTTTAGCAATCCAAGCTTTTAGAATGACAGGTTATAAAGAGAATCTTATAAAAGAATATATATGCGATGTTGAGGATAACTTAATTACTCTGCACTAGGTCTGAAACCCCGAAATCATGTGAGGGACCTATGAATTTAGTTGATGTAGTTTGTTTGTTGGATGTCTTTGAGGAATTCTTATATATTTCTTTTGGAAAATAAACTGGAAAAAAACTCTATACTGACTATACCTGTTGGATAAGATTACCACCTGAAGAAAAAGAAAAATCTAAGGATGGTGAAATTACCTATGATTTTTCTCGCATGGAGATGGCTTTTAACGTAATGATTTGGATTGTGATTACCAATAAAATAAATTTTGGGGCTGTCCCAGATAACGCAAAAATGTGTTATGTAGGATGGTATGAAGAAGAGTCGAATAAGTAAGGCCAAACAAGATCGCTTAATAGAACATTTTGTTGCCGGTACAACAGCAAGATGCGCAGCAGAATTAATAGATGTAAATCGTAAGACAGCAGCATACTACTATCAAAGGCTTCGGGGAATTA